>NZ_SGPG01000011.1:0-63180 GCF_004208955.1 Pseudoalteromonas sp. CO325X | reverse complement strand
TGCCCAATCGCGATGGATGAAGGTCTACGCTTCGCAATCCGTGAAGGTGGCCGTACAGTTGGTGCTGGTGTTGTAGCATCAATCGTAGAGTAATAGCTACTCTCGAGAAAAAGGTCGCTTAGGCGGCCTTTTTTTATGCCTGAAATTCGAGTGTTATTGAAGGTTAGGCTAAAGCCCAACCTACAGGGACTGATGTGGTAGGCCGAAACCCAACTCAAAGGGATAGAGGTTGTAGGCAAGGCTTCAGCCTTGCAACCGCCAAAGGTGGCCACATTCCAGAGGCCAGTACCTAGCCACAACCGTGTTCCTTACCTGTCTCTCTTACATGGTTAGGCTAAAGCCCAACCTACAGGAGTCTATGTGGTAGGCCGAAACCCAACTCACAGGGATAGAGGTAGTAGACAAGGCTTCAGCCTTGCGGCTGCGAGACGCCGCTATACACCAACTCCTTTAAGCCAAATTTACAATTACTAAGCTCTTAATATTTCTATTGCATTACTAATTTGTGTATTCAATAATCTTGCCTAAAATTTAGGCTCATTTTTAAAAGGAATTAAAATGACAGGTTTGACCTCAACTCTAACCCAATCTAACTCTCCTCTACATTACTCAATTCAGTTTTCCATATTTTATGGCGCAGAAAACCTCCTTGTAAGCTTAAAGGTGGTGGATATGCTGATTTTTTAAAAGGAGCTGTTGAAGATAGAGTGAAAGAGCCACTTAAGGTTAAACAGTTAGCAGTGGGTCTCTGCGGGCCAAATGCTTTCTTTATATTGTGTTGCAACTTGCATGTTGCTACTTGGGGCTTAGAAAATGGTAAGGTTCCCCTTCACTCTTATAATCGTAAACGCCACCTGACTCTGTCGGACTTCATGACTTATTACTATGGATTTGTGGTAGCGAAAAAATGATAAGAAATTTACTTATAGCACTGCTATTTTTTTCGTTTTTTGTAGATGCTAGTGAAACAAAACTAAAAATAAAATATGAGCAACAGTTTGATTTCTCAGAGGGGGCTAGCATTTCCTATCTAAGCTACACGCCCAATGGAGAATTTCTCGTTGTTTCATCTAACTTGGCCAATAAGGTTTATCTGCTTTCCAATGATGGTGATATGAAAACCTTAAATATTGATGAAGCAATAGACGAAAGTAGAGTTAATGTAGCCGATAAAGCTTTATACTTCTTTGCGGATCGAAGTCTACACAAAATCTCCAACCAAGGAGAGCTCACTACCATTCCTGAAGCGGAGCTGCCGAGCAGTTATGGTCTAGATATCAGTCCCTCTGGTCACTATATGCTTTCAAGTGGCTACCAACTGCTGAAAATCAATGCGCTAGCGCAACAGTCGGAACCACTTGGTGTATATGGTTTTCACCCGCGAGATGATTTTGCAATGGGTTATCAAGTGGTATCTATGCAGCGTGACACTTCCACTTGGCTTTTTGATAAGTCAGACCTGCAGGTATGGTCACTTAGTGATGCTGAACTCATTAATAAGGTTGAAGTAAGTGGCATAGTTAAAAGTCATAAAGTACTCAATGAAGAGCATGGGGTGCTCATATTCAACGTGGATAATGAGATTCAATTTTGGGACTACAAAAAGAATGAATTTCTTGATCAGCCCCTTCGGTTTGAGGAAGAATTTTCCTTCGGAAAGTGGTCTGAGAGAATTTGGTTAGCAACGAATAAAGAACTCTATGAAATTCAGTGGCAAGATAACCATGTGCGTGTTGAGTCGAAGTATCAAACTACAGCTGATGAACTAGTGAACAGGCTGGGCCACAATAACTTTTCAAAAAGTGGGCGGTATGCCCTTTTGCAAGAACATCGGGGCGATGAACAGAGTCTCAGGCTGTATGACCTTAAAGATCAACCCGTTGAAATAACTACATTGCCTAATTCAGAAGTCCAATTCACTCTCAATCCAGCAAAGCGCGAGATTGCTACATATGATTATAAAGGTGATACCTTAAGGGTATATGCCTTTTAACCTCCCATTGTTCCAAATGTGAAGCTATTGTTGTAGCTTTAAGTTGAGTCTTATTTTTGAACTGGCTTAATTCGAAGAGTGAGGTAATAGGGTTATAGATACTAGCTACCTCTTCAACGAAACAATTACGTTAAAGCCAAATTTTTTCAGCTACTCAAAATATAATAGTACTGCCATGAAATATATAATTATAACAATTAGTTCTTTCCTTTTGGGTGGCTGTGCAAGTGTCGTTGCTGAACAAATAAAGCCTGATATATATGTCGATAATGTGACGGGTTTAGCCACATCTATAATTACTAACTATGACAGTGTGGTATTGGACTATGACCTTACCTTGCGCAATGGAAGTAATATACATTTCTCTGATTGCTTAAAAGTCGACGCCACTCATGATACCGATATAGTGGAAAGCGAGTACCACCTCCTGAGAATGATTCGCGCTAACTGTAAAGCTTTGGCTTTATACACAAACGCTGAAAGTGCATATAAAAGTCATCTCCAAGAGATACTAACAGAGCACACAGTCGCTCATTTACCTGCCACGGCTTATCCATATGTTAACGAGTATGATAAGAATCTTCGTAAGGGGAAAACCCTAAAGCAATTCCACGCTGACTTTAAGGAAAAAAAAGCATTTGAGGGAGTTATAGATGTTGAAACAAATACAAAGAGGTTGTCATACTCGGTGTTAGCAACAGGAGACTTTGACGATGATCGAGTGGAAGATGCGCTCATTCTAATTAGTTGGCACTCTAAAGAAGCTTTTGGCAAGGGGTTCAAATTGATAAAAGTATCGAGGCCTACGAGCGAAGCAAGATTCAGTACAACAGAATTAGATTAAACCAGGTAAGAGGCTGAAAATAACTAGGCACCGAGACCATGGGTTGAGACCCAACCTACAGGGGCTGATGTGGTAGGCCAAAACCCAACCCACTTAAACAGATGTTGTAGGCAAGGTTTTAGCCTTGCAACCGGCAAAGGCGGTCATATTCCAGAGGCCAGAGCCTAGCCACAACCGTGTTCCTTACCTGTCTCTCTTATATGGTTAGGCTAAAGCCCAACCTACAGGGTTCGATGTTGTAGACCAAAACCCAACCTATTGGGACCGGTGCTGTAGACAAAGCTTTAGCCTGCAACCGCCGAAGGCGGTCACATCCGAGAGGCCGGGGCTTAGCGGACAACCGTGCTGCTTAACTATTTCTCTTACATGGTTAGGCTAAAGCCCAACCTACAGGGACTGATGTGGCAGGCCAAAACCCAATCCACTGAAACAGATGTTGTAGGTAAGGCTTTAACCTGCAACCGCCCAAGACGGCCACACCCGAGAGGCCGGGGCTTAGCAGACAACCGTGCTGCTTAACTATTTCTCATACATAGTTAGGCTAAAGCCCAACCTACAGGGGCTGGTGTGGTAGGCCGAAACCCAATTCACGGGGGGTGTCGTTGTAGGCAAGGCTTTAGCCTTGCCACCGCCGAGGGTGGTTACATTCCAGAGTCTAGAGTTTAGTACACAACCATGTTATTTACCTATTTCTCATACATGGTTAGGCTAAAGCCTAACCTACAAGGGAGCATTAACAGAAAAGTTGACTAAACAGTCGTTGAGCATCAGTCTAAGATTATAACTAGGCTGTTATCCCTTGCTATGAATGAAATAAATATCCCCGCATGCATTCCTCGTACCCACAGTCGCTTTGGTCAATGGCTCGGAACCAAGGTGTTGAATTGGTTCGGTTGGCAGGTTGTAGGCGCGTTTCCAGAGCACAGTAAGTTTGTGGCGGCGGTTGCACCGCATACATCGAATTGGGATTTTGTTATAGCGATTGCAGTGAAAATGCACTTGCAAGTACGTATTCGCTTCTTGGGTAAGCACAGCATCTTTATTTGGCCGCTAAGTATACTGCTACGTAATTGGGGTGGGATAGCGGTTGATAGGCGAGCAGCCAATGGTGTTGTGGGGCAAGTGAAGGCGTTGTTTGATGAGACCGATGCATTGATTTTAGGACTCGCTCCTGAGGGCACACGTAAGCACATGCCGAATTGGAAAACCGGTTTTATTCATATCGCCAATGCTGCGCAAGTCCCTGTGGTGCCAATGGCTTTGGACTACAGCAAGAAGCAGTTTGTTATAATGCCGGCTATCTATGTGAGTGATGATATTGAACAAACACTTGTGCAAGTACAGCAGCAGTTTTCAACGGCTATGGGCAAGTACCCGCAACAAGTGTCTGGTGCAGTCAGAAAGACGCGTTATTGAGCTAAAGGTTGTCGCCAACGGGTTTGTAGCGCTTGAACAAACTTATTGTCTCCTTTTTCTTCGCTAGAGAGTATTAACCGAAAGCTACTGCCATCAGCGCGCTCTATATCAATAGTGGTGTAGCCGTCATCTTGGTTAGCAAACTCGGTATGCACATTAACAATATCACCAAAGTCCGCACGTTCTACTTGCAGCTGCCCTTGATCACGGTAATAGCTGAATACGCCTTGCTCGGTAATGCCGTTGCCATCATCACGGATATTCCAAGCGGCATCTGAATAAAAATAAAGCAGTTGCTCATTTTGATTGAGAACTCCATGACGCAGCATAAAGCGTTTATCGTGCTGCCATACTTTATCACCTGAAACCACGGCCACATTGGCGGTGAGACCAATATCTTGGGCCAGACCTAAGGTGAGTATGGGCAGCAGTACCACAGCAAGCAAAACTTGCCGCACCCGCCAGCGACTATAGTAAGGCAATGAATCGTTACGCTGATTTATGTGCGCCGTGTAATTTACCAAGGGTAACCACAGCAGCGGCCACACTAAATAGAACACCGTGCCGTAAAAATCTAACGATGTCGCGATATGCAGTACCACCACTAATATCGCAAGGAGTACCGCCAGCCACTTAGGTGGGAGATATTGCTGCGTCCCCAGCTCTTTACCCTCTTGATAAAAACGTAAATACAGAGGGTAGTACCAAAGCCAAGCGAAGAACCCTCGGGCTATTGGCATCATCGCTTCATTGTGCTGCTGCTTAATGTATTGCCAGTTCTTGTAGCACCAGTAAAAAGGAAAAATATTAAAAGTGAGCAGCGAATACAGGCAAAATTTCACAGTCGAAACGGGGTAGTAACGTTGTTCGGAGAGTGTCGGTCGCTTACCTGCTTCAACGCGCCACAGGGTAACAAAGGCGGTGATAACAACTAAAGCAAGAATGCAATAGCCTATCACGGCGTAGCCGAGTAATAGGAAATTATCCTGCTCGGCTTCATTTACATGGCTGTAAGCTTGGCGGATACCATATTGGGTGGCATCGAGAAGTTGCTCTCGAGCGTCAAGGTAGGCCGGCATTTCTGCAACTGGTACATGGTCTGTTTTGCTGCGGAACTGATATGTAAGAGTCAGGGTATTTGAGCTAAAGCGCACTTGCGAAGCCAATGAAAAATAAGGGTTATCAATAGAGCTCTTACTATTATTAAAGTACCAGTCACGCTCGTTTAACTTTACCTCTATGGTGTAATTAACGTTATAAGGGTGCTGCAGATAAAGCGGGCTGATACGGGTTTTAGTATCGGGTTGATAGATTGCGTTTTGAATATCATCAGCGTAAAAGTAAGCTGTCTGGCCATTCTCCTCATCACTCCAAAAGTCGTCAATTTGATAAAACTCAGTGACTTCTATTGCTCCCTTTTGTGGGTGCTCGCGAACTTGCGGTAGCCGAGTTTGCTGGGTGCCAGCAAAGTAGTCTTGGTAGTAATTGGTATAGTTTTCTTGGAGCGTTTGCAATGCCGTGGTTGCCAGCTCTTGGCGTTTACTTATGGCATCGGCGTCGCTGAATATGCTTTTTACACTGAATAGTGCCAATGGTTCGTTGGCATTAGGAAGCTCGTAGCGCTCGGTGATGTCACGGTGAATACGCTCTACCGGTTTGTGCATGCTGGTGAGAGTATTTTGCGAGGGTTTGACGATTAACGCATAACCAAAGTCGGGCTCACTCAATGCTAACAGTGAGCCAGTTTGATAACTGGTGGTCGGGTCAAGCCAGTAGCGCTCGTCATCGTGCTCCAGCGTAACCAAAACGTGGTTGAAGCGTGCCGATGAGGGGGATGTCTCGGCTAAGCCTTTATCTAATTGTGTGTTTACAAGCGCAGGGTGAGCTTCCACTCCCAGTGCGCGCAGTATACTTATTAATAGTACGGTTTTGTCTTTGCAATCGCCATAGCGGTTTTGCAGAGTTTCTTGGGCAGGAGTTGGCAGGTGAGAGTTGCTGCCCATTTCCAAGCCTAAATAGCGAATTTCATCTTGTGTATACTTTAATGCTGCACCAATCTGCGCTGGCAAAGTAGGGTGCTGTTGGCGTATTTGTTCAGCAATGGCAGTGATATCATCGCCTGTGGAGAGCGCCTGCTGATACATTGGCAACGCCCAGTCTACGACCTCTTGCCAACGATTAAACTCGCTAAAAAATACCATATGATAAGGGTCGTGCCATAACGGTGTTTGCGAGTCATAGCGCTGCATGTCTGGGGAAGCGATATACAGATTATACTCTTTGCCGTTCGCCGTATCTGTTACGTTTATCTGGGCATCGCCATTGTTTTGTTGAATATGTAATGGTTGTGGTTTTTGCCAATCGATACGGATATATTGCTCGGCGACCGGCACACTCCAGTCTAATTGCGCTGAATAGCTAAAGCGGCCTTGGTAGATAGGATTACGACCAATGCGCGTGAAAGCATAATCCAAAGAGTCACCTGGACGCACATCATCAACAATAATATTCAGTGTTTGCGTACCATCATAAATTAGTTGCTCCGCTTCAGTTTCTCGCTGCAACACTTTTAATTGAGCTGTAGGGATTTTATCTATTACTTGCCCATCGCGTATCACTCGGAGGTGGTTAAGCTCAATGCGCTGGTAGCTGGGATCATAATCCAAGTTCAGCTGAGAGATGTTCTCGACACCGCTTTGGTTGGTGGCGTGCATAACATAGCGGATGTAGTGGCTGACGGCATCGGGGTTATCGCCTGGGACCTGAATCTGATCTTCCAACAGGCGATAGTAAGTACCATCAGAGAGTTGCTCTGTGGGAATTGTTTCTGCAACCAAAGGGGGCAGTTTAGCTGGGGCAACCCAATCAGCTGCAGGCGTTATCTGATAGTTGGCTAAGGCCGTATTAGGGGTAAGGGTGCAGGCTAATAGCCAGCATAAAAGCAGTATTCTTATCATTATAATTTCTCAGTTGCATACATCCATGATGCTAGGTGGGTAGCCTGCAGGGGGTAGCACTAAAGTCAGTGATGTTTTTATAAGCAGATATCGTTATGCTATCAGAAAATAATAAAAAATGATCTCTGATGTTTTCGATTGGTGTTATTAGCCTGATTGCTTTGGCGTACCTAGGCGTGCTTTTTGCTGTTGCTTGGTATGCCGATAAGCACACAAAGAATCACTCGAGTGGTTGGATTTATGGCCTTTCGTTGGGGGTGTACTGTACCTCTTGGGCTTTTTATGGCACCACTGCTCAGGCCGCTAACAATGGTTGGTGGTTAGCACCGACCTACGCCGGCACCATTTTGTTGTTCACCTTTGGTTGGGCCATCTACCGCCGTATTGCTCATGTTTGTCGGCAGCAACAGCTGACTTCCTTGGCCGATTTTCTTGCCACCCGTTATGGTCAGTCGTCGCAGCTCTCCGGGTTAGTGTCATTGATCTCGGTAATAGCCATCGTGCCTTATATTGCGTTGCAACTTAACGCAACCAGTGCCAGTATCGCTATGCTCACCGATAGGCCGGTACAAGGCGGTTATTTTTGGCAAGATAGCACCTTCTTTATTACCGCCTTGTTGGCGCTTTTTGCCATCTTATTCGGTGCTCGCCGGGTACGCCCCAGTGAGCATAACCCCGGGTTGATGGCTTCTATTGCTTTTGAGTCGGTGGTTAAACTGTTGGCTTTTTTAGGAGTGGGGCTGTTTATTTGTTTTGAGATTTTCGATTCTCCACACGCCCTGTACTCGGCCGCTCAGCAGCAAGATATTTCAGCCCAGGTTGCGGCGACAGCAAGCCCTACCTACGTGTATTGGGTACATGTAGGCCTGGGATTTTTAGCGACCCTGTGCTTACCCCGTCAGTTTCATACCGCCTTTATTGAGCACGACAATGAACATCAACTCGTTACTGCTCGCTGGTTATTTCCGATTTATTTGTTGTTGATTAATCTGTTTATTCTGCCCATCGCCTACGCTGGCTTAGTTTATTTTCAAGACCAGAGTGTGGGCTATGACACCTTTGTATTAGCACTGCCTATTGCAGTGCAGTCGCCAAGTTTCTCATTGTTGGCCTTTCTAGGTGGGTTTTCTGCTGCGACCAGTATGGTGATTGTCTCTACCATTGTTTTGTCGATTATGATCACCAACGACTTCATTAACCAATTCTTATTACGGCGCTCACAACTAAGTTCATCTCATCGCGGTCTCTCGAAGTTTAAGCTACTGCAAGCACGGCGGGCCGTGATTGTCGCGGTGTTATTACTAAGCTACGCCAGTCACCGGGTATTGGCGGAGGGCAATACTCTAGCCAATATGGGCCTGATGTCATTCACGCTCGTTGCGCAGTTTGCGCCAGCGATGATTATCGGCTTGTGGTGGTCTAAAGCGTCATGTCGTGGAGCGCAGTGGGGGATTATCGCGGGTTTTGCAATTTGGTTTTACACCTTGCTGTTACCCAATTTGTACGCCGCATTGTTTGGCGAGGCATTGTGGCTATCAACTGGGCCCTGGGGCATAGAGTGGTTGGCGCCGCGAGATTTATTTGCATTGGGGCTCGATGAGCTTAGCCAGGCGGTATTGTTATCTCTTGGGGTGAATACGCTGGTATACATTAGTGTGCCTTTACTGAGTTCAGCGCAGCTTGCCGAGCGCTTACAAAGTAATAAATTTATCATCACAGCAAGCCCACAGCGTAGCGGGCATATTGCCCTAAGTTATCAAGACTTGGCGCTGCTGTTGCAGCGCTTTAGTGAGCCAGAACGAGCTAAAGCACTGGTAAGCCATTATTTCCCTGCAAGCTCCAGTCGCTGGAAAGAACAAGCCCCAGAACATATTGAGCAACGAGTTGAACGCGAGATGTCGGCGTTAGTTGGAGGCGCATCAGCACGGCTTATACTCGATGTGGCCAAGGATGAGAAACGTCAGCCTTTTGAGCAAGTCGCCGATTTCGTTGACGAAGCCTCCCAAGTACTGCGATTTAACCGTGATTTACTGCAAGCGACTATCGAAAACATCGAGCAGGGGATCAGTGTGGTTGATAGTGACCTTAAGTTGGTTGCATGGAACCAAGGTTATCAAAGTATGTTTTCGTATCCTGACGACTCACTGGTCGTTGGTCGCCCGGTTGCCGAGTTGATCCGTTTTAATGCCGAGCGTGGACTATTCGCCTATCAAGATATTGATACTGAGGTTGAGAAGCGCATAGCCCACTTGCGTCGCGGCAGCGCCTACAAGTATCGACGTCAGCACAATGATGGACGGGTATTTGAAATGCAGGGTCACCCATTACCCGGTGGCGGCTTTGTGACCACGTACACCGATATTACCGATTTTATAAACCAGCAGCGTGAGCTTGAGCAAGCCAACTTAAATCTAGAAGAAAAAATTGCAGCGCGCACCCAGCAACTGGTGGCGACTAATCATGCCCTAGCAGAGGCAAAACGCGAGGCCGAGCAAGCCACCGAGAGCAAAACGCGTTTCTTTGCTGCCGCCAGCCATGACTTGCTGCAACCGTTCAATGCCGCAAGTTTGTTCTGCTCGTTGATGAGTGAAAAAGCCAGCAATACAGAGCTGAGCGAGCTAGCCAATAATATACGCAGCTCATTGGCAAGCGCGGAAGACCTGTTATCAAGCATATTGCAGCTAACCAAGCTAGAGTCCGGCTCTTTTAAGGTTAATAGTAGTGATTTCTCTCTTTCGAGCTTGCTGCAACCTTTGGCCAATGAATACGGTGCTCTAGCCCGAGACAAAGGGCTCGCCTTTCAAGTGCAAGGCGCTGAAGTAATGCTCAAGACTGATAAAGCCTTGCTTAAACGGGTATTGGGTAATTTGCTTAGCAATGCCATTCGTTACACTGAGCAGGGTGAAATACGGTTACTGTGCGAAAGTCATCAAGGCCAGCTGTCGATTATGGTGGAAGATACTGGCTCCGGTATTGCTCAGCAAGATCAAGAACTTATTTTTGAGGAATTTAAACAACTGCAAGGCAAAGAGCAGGCGCAGGGGTTAGGCTTGGGCCTTGCTATTAGTAAGCGCATTTGCTCGGTATTAGCCATTAACCTCACACTCGGCTCGCAACTTGGTAAGGGCACGCAATTTACTCTTACCTTACCTTGTTTTGAGCTGACTGGCTTAGAGACCTCCTCCCCGGTGGAGACGCGGCATGTCGATAACCAGCTTGAAGGGCTGCGTATTTGGCTATTAGATAATGATGACAATGTACTCAGTGCGCTCTCACAAGTGCTAGAGAACTGGGGCTGCAAAGTACAAGTGGCGCGTAATCAAGCGCAGCTGCGTGATGTGCAAGCTCATAGCGAAGCCGATATTTTAATTGCTGACTATCAACTTGACGATGGTGTCACCGGCTTAGAGGTGATCAGTGCGCTGAATTTAACGACTATGGCTATTGTGATTAACACCGCTAATCACGATGAGAATATTCGTGAGCAAGTGAGCGACTGCGGTTATCCACTGCTTTACAAACCACTGAAAACGCCCGCGCTTAAACGGATGCTGAAACGCTTAAAGCCGAAATAGCTTTTGCATAGTGTACCTTCAAAGGGAGTTAAGGTTGTATTGGAAAAGGGGGCCTAATGGATTTTGATATGGCTATCGGGGATAACTTCGCGTCATTTGTTCATGCTTTATTAGCTCGCATTTAGGTTATGACTAAAGAAACGGTGCGTCAGCTTAAAGAGTATGGAAGCTGACGATTGCACTATGATTAGCTCTCCATATTATCTGCCACTGTGGCCATTTGCTTAAATAAGATACCCGCTTGAGTGCGATTGTACACGTTAAGCTTTTTTAGGATTGCTGAGACATGTTGCTTGATGGTGGTTTCTTGAATCGACATCGCATAGGCGATTTGTTTATTCAGCATGCCATCGGCAATCATACTCAATACTCGATATTGTTGCGGGGTTAGCTTCTCTAAGTTACGAGCAAACTGGGCTTGTTCGGTATTACTGTCGGTGCAAATGTCGGCTTGTGGTGGCAGCCAGTTTTCCCCCTCAATTACTTGGGCAATAGCTTCACTGATCACATCCAAAGACGACGACTTGGGAATATAAGCACTGGCACCAATTGCCATGGCTTGTTCAATAATCTGTGCTTGCTCGTTGGCAGAAACCATAATCACCAAAATATCTGGGTATTGATTACGCAGCCGAGCAAGACCCTCCAGCCCTTGGGCTCCGGGGATGGTTAAATCCAGAAACACCAGTTCTATTTCTGGGTGCTTTGCTAAAGCGCTAAACAGTGCATCAAGGTCGCTGGCCTCTAAAATGGGCTCATCAGCCATGGCTTGCGCTGCGGCTTGCTTTAAGGCGCTGCGAAATAACGGGTGGTCATCGGCAATAATTGCTTGCACACTGGACATCCTATATAAACTCCGTGTTCCTCGTTATAGGGGATTTTTCCTTCCGCAGCAAGAGCATACGGTGAGTGACTAAGAATAAAAAGGTGGCCACATGACCGGGGGAAGGCCGGCCACCTGTACTAGCTGAACATTAGAAGCGATAGCCAACGGTTAACGATACAGTGCGAGGGTCACCATAGTAACCGATCAATGTATTATCACCGCCTAAGCCTGGCGTGTATTTGCTCACATCACTGGGGTCAGTGGGATCAGGCGTAACAAACTGATAGCCGCCAATCATGTACTCTTCGTCAGTTAAGTTCTTAGCATGCAGACCCACTCGCCACTGGCCGTCTGGGCTATACCAATTAACGCTTAGGTTGAGCAAGCCATAGCTGTCTTGGCTTAGCAGGCTGTCCTCTTCGAACAGTACGTAGTCACCACGATGGTAATAGTTACCGTTTATGACCCAGTCGCCATGCTCGCTGTAAAGGCGGTAAGTCGCGCCTAAATTAAAGGTTAAGTCTGGGGTGTTAGAAATACTAAAGCGGTCTGACTTATCAAACACTTCACCGGTCTCTGGATCCGTGTCGAGTACTTCTTCAAAGTCAGCATCAATATAGCCCAGTGAGGCATCAAAACTCAGTGCATCGGTGGCTACATAGTTAAGCTCGAGCTCCACACCGTTTGCAGACGATTTACCAATATTTCCTAAGCGCTGATTTAAATCGGCAGAGGTGTCTCCTGGGAGTACCGAAATGTATTGGCGATCTTCATGGTCTAAGGTGAATAAGGTGACATTGGCACGCAGGTTATTGTTCCATTCGCTTTTCATACCGAGCTCAAAGGAGTCAACAATCTCCGGGTTAGCGGCTGGCTCGGCGGTGCTGGCTCGCGGGTTAAAGGTGCCCGATTTAAAGCCCTGCGCATAGCTGGCAAAGAACATAATATCGTTATTGTATTGATACTCTACGCCTACCCGAGGAGTAAACCGTGACCAATCTTTGTCATCATCGAGCACTGTCGGCACCAGCTGCCCTTCTGGGCGCACATAGCCTGGGATCCAGCCAGACTCAGGGTACACAGTGTCGAACACCAGGCCGTTGTTAACAATGGCTTCTTTGCTGTCGCGGGTGTAGCGCGCTCCGAGGGTCATCGACCACTGCTCACTTAAATCCACACTGCCTTGAATATAAGCCGCTTTGCTGGTGGAGTTGTTGCAACCACTCACCTCACGAGTGAGCCCCGGTGCTCCTAAGCTTTGTCCAAGTACCTCCAAAATGGCCTGGAATTGCCCGCAAGACTCACCATCGAAGTAATAGAGACCGGAAACAAGCTTGTAATTGTCGCCTTCGTGATTGAGCTGCAATTCGTGGGTGGTTTGCTCGTCATCATAGATGGCCGGCACGTCAAAAATGCGCACTGAGGTATTATCAAAGTCGATATTGGTCGGCGAGTAGCTATCGCGCTGCGCGCCAATATACTTTAATGAAGTGCTGTTATTGAGATACCAGCGCGCGGTAAGGCTGTAACCTTCTAACTCAACCTTATTCCATGTTGGTAAGCTGGTGTAAGAATCATAAACGCTATCTGGCACGGGAGCATCGGTGAGCAGGCTGGGCAGTAAGCGGTAGCCCCCTTTGGAGTTCGACTCATCGTCGGTTTTATCCCAAGCGAGGCGGAAGAACAAATCGTCGCTAGGGCGATACTCTAAGGTCACCCGAGCTGCAGTTAGGTCTTTGTTGTAGTTCTCACGGTCTTGGTCGGGCTGCGCTGAGGTTAAGAACTCCCCGAAACCATCGCGGTTTAAGGTGGCAAAGCCATAGCCGAGGTAAAGCGTGTCATCCACTAAAGGCAGTTGCCCGGTGATCTTCAAGTCGCGCTGATTATAGCTGCCTACCGTACCTTCAACATCAAAGGTCATATCGCCAGTCATTTCTTTGGTAACGTATTTTATCGCACCGCCAATGGTATTTTTACCGTAAAGTGTGCCTTGGGGGCCGCGTAACACCTCAATTTGTTGTACATCAAGGAGATCTAAAACGGCGCCTTGTGGGCGGGCCACGTACACATCATCAATGTAAATACCGACCCCAGGTTCATAACCCCACAACGGGTCTTGCTGACCGACGCCACGAATAAATGCGGTAATTGTTGAGTTAGTGCCGCGACTAGCTTGTAAGGTGGTATTGGGTGAGAATTGTTGCACTTCTGTCATTACCGAAATGCCGTTTTCTAATAACTCGGTCTCACCGATGGAGGTAACCGCCACCGGCACCTCTTGTAAGTTTTCCACCGATTTACGCGCAGTCACCTCAATGCGTTCCAACTCAGCTTTTTCGCCACCACCGCCAGCCAGTGCTGTGGTGCTCGTGAGTGCGGTACTAATGGCTAAGGCGATGCTTGAATGCCTTAAAGTTAGTGTGTTCATCCTGTGTCCCCTGTTGTTGTCGTTATGGGTGGCTGTGCTCACCCTATGGGTTGTTGGCAAAATGTCAATTAACTGTGAATGTAGGGGAAAAACATCTCCTTGGGGTTAGTACCTTAGTACTAATGCGCTTCTAGCCCTTATAGATCAAGGCCTGGCGTCTTTCTATAACCTTAGTACTATGTATTTTATGGCACACTCTAGCCAGACTGGGACTAGCTTTGTTAGCACATCTAGGTGCTATGCTGGATGCAGTTAATAGAAAAATAATAACGAAGGAGCGCATTTATGCTCAGTATGGTTGGCCTAATCGGTGGCTTAGTTTTACTTATAATTCTGACTTTGCGTGGCATGAACTTGTTTATCGCCGCGCCTCTGTGTGCGCTGCTTGTTGCTCTAAGTGGCAATATGGCGTTGTTTCCTAGCAGTGGTGTTGAGCTGGATTTTGTCAGCACCTACATGGGTGGCTTCGCAGGGTTTTTAAGCGCCTGGTTTTTCATGTTCTTACTGGGCTCGTTATTCGGTAAGTTTATGGAAGACAGCGGTGCAGCCGACAGCGTTGCCCGTGCCATAGTGAATAAACTGGGTATGAAGCACGCGGTCTTGGCCGTGGTTATTGCCTGTGCGGTGTTAACCTATGGTGGCGTCAGTGTATTTATCGTCGCCTTTTCGGTTTATCCAATGGCGCTTAGCTTGTTTAAAGATGCCGACTTACCACGACGCTTTATTCCCGCTACGCTCGCGTTTGGCTCGGTGACCTTTACCATGACCTCGGCGGGTTCACCAGAGATCCAAAACTGGATCCCCATTAAGTACCTCGGCACCTCACCCTACGCCGCATGGGAAGTCAGTTTAGTGATTGCCGTGTTTATGGCCATCACTGGCTACTGGTGGCTGAAACGGATGATCACCAAAGCGGTAAATAATGGCGAGCGCTTTGAAAGTCGTGATGATGACCCGGAAATACCAGAGCGTGACTATCCGCACCCCATTACCGGTGTTATTCCCTTGCTAGTGGTGCTCGCGCTGTCTTTTAGCTTGCACGATGTCCTACAGCAAAGTGCTTTGATAGTGGCATTACTCGGCGGTGTACTCGCACTGCTGATTATCAACTTTAAACACTTTCACAACCTCAGCGGTGCTATCAACTTAGGCACGACCGGCGCGCTGATGGCTATCGGTAATACCAGTGCCGTGGTTGGTTTTGGTGCGGTGGCGAAAAACACCGAGGCCTTCCAATTGGCGGTCGAAGTCATGACTAATATGCCAGGTAATGAGTTATTAGGTGCAGCTGTGGCAGTGAGCGTGATTGCTGGGCTGACCGGTTCCGCCTCCGGTGGGCAGGCCATCGCCTTACCTTTAGTCGCTCCTCATTACCTTGATGCTGGCGTCAATCCTGAACAATTACACCGTGTCGTGGCAATCAGTTCAGGGGCGCTCGATACCCTGCCGCATAATGGCTATGTGGTCACCACCATCCGCGCGATTTGTAAAGAAACCCATCAACGCGCGTACTGGTCAATGGCGGCACTGACAGCGGTGATCCCATTAATTGGCGTGGCGCTAGCGCTGGCCTTATTTATCTTATTTTAAGGAGTGAACACCATGTCCATGCTAAAAGTCATTGGCGTTGTTTTAATTATTGTCAGTCATTGGGCGAGTGCGCAAAGCGACCCTATGCTAGTGGAAAAGCAGCGCTTTGCCTTTACCAACTACACCACTGAATCGGGCGAGACCCTGCCCGAGGTGCAGGTCGGTTGGGAAAGCTATGGCACCCTTAACGAAGCCAAAGACAACGTTATTCTCATCACCCACTTTTTCTCGGGGACGTCTCATGCTGCCGGTAAATACAGTGTTGATGATGCCCAGCCCGGGTATTGGGATGCGATTATTGGCCCAGGCAAGGCCATTGATACCAACAAATATTATGTGATCAGCTCTGATACCTTGGTAAACGCCAATTGGCATAACGAACAGGTGATCACCACCGGTCCGGCGTCTATCAACCCTAAAACCGGAAAGCCCTATGGTTTAGACTTCCCGGTGGTAACCATTGGCGATTTTGTGGAAGTACAAAAGCGTCTGTTGGATAGCTTGGGGATTAACAAATTACACGCCGTTATAGGCGCGTCAATGGGCTCATTTCAAGCCTTAGAGTGGTCGGTGCGCTACCCCGATATGGTCGAGCGGTTGGTGCATGTCATTGGCGCTGCAAAAATGGATGCTTGGACGGTCCCTGCATTAGAGAAGTGGGCATTGCCTATTCGCCTTGACGCCCATTGGAACAACGGCAATTACTACGACGGAGAACGCCCACTGGCTGGGGTGACGGCCACCATGTTGAATATCACCCAAGATGCCATGCATCCAAAAATTTACCAAGCGAGCTTCCCTAATTTTAAAGTGCAGGATGAAGGTGCTAAGCAAGATATTCGTACTTTACCGGCCATTAGCCAAACCTTATATCAACGGGCCGCTGCTCGCGCTCAGACCCAAGATGCTAACCATATTTTGTACTTGGTACGCGCCTCTCAGCTCTACAGTGCCGGTATGCAAGAAGACTTAAGTGCTGCTGCACAAAAAATCAAAGCAGATATTTTATTGATGCCGGCGAGCAATGACTTACTGCTGCGCCCAGGCCCAGTACGAGCGTTTGCTCAATTGCTAAAAGCACAAGGAAAGAACGTAAAAATAGAAGAAATAGACGGTATTTGGGGGCACCTTGACGGCATTTTCTCGATTCAAACAAAAGCGCCTGTCATTGCCGAGTTTTTAGCGGAGTAACCATGAATAAGCGAATTTTAATTACCGGCGCGGCCAGTGGCATTGGCCGCTACGTTGCCGAACACCTTGGCAACCAAGGGCATGAGATTTTGTTAACTGACCTTGATGGCGAACGTGCCCAAACTGAAGCAGTAGTGTTGCAAGAGCAAGGTATCCGAGCCCAAGGATTCGCCTTGAATGTTGCAGACTTACCAGCGTTAGAGCACTTTATCGCCAGTCAGCCAACAATTGATGTGCTAATTAATAATGCGGGTATTCAGCATGTGGAGCGCTTAGAGGATTATCCTTTAGATAAATGGCAGCTCCTGCAAGATGTGCTGCTTAATGGCCCAGCGATGCTCACCAAGGCGGTGTTGCCGGCTATGCGCGAACAAAACTTTGGCCGCATCATTAATATTGGCTCTATTCACGCTCAAGTGGCGTCCAAGTATAAGTCGGCGTATGTGGCTGCCAAGCACGGTTTGATTGGCCTCGGCAAAGTGTTGGCATTGGAAACAGGAGATGTGGATATTACCGTAAACACCATTTGTCCTGCCTATGTGAAAACACCGCTGGTGGAGGCGCAAATCGCTAGCCAAGCTAAACAGCATGGCATTTCCGAGCAGCAAGTGATCGATACCATTATGCTCACGCCGATGCCGAAAAAGGCCTTTATTGGTTTAGATGAAATAGCCCATACCGTTGATTTTTTAATGGCCGACGCGGCGCGCAATATCACCGCTCAAGCCATCGCCCTTGATGGCGGTTGGACCGCGCAATAGGAGAGCACATGGCAGGTTTTAATAAAGTTGTAAGCAGCTACCAAGAAGCAATGGCAGGGTTAGAAAATGACATGACCGTGATTGCCGGTGGTTTTGGTTTATGTGGAATTCCCGAGGGTCTGATAAAAGCAATTAAAGAAAGAGGCACAACTGGACTCACTGTGGTTTCCAATAACTGTGGCATCGATGGTTTTGGCTTAGGTATTTTGCTGGAAGACCGACAAATTAAAAAAATGGTGGCCTCCTATGTGGGTGAGAATGCACTGTTCGAGCAGCAATTGCTCAGCGGTGAATTGGCTGTGGAATTAACGCCGCAGGGCACCCTAGCGGAGAAGATGCGCTCCGGTGGCGCCGGCATTCCCGCCTTTTTCACCGCTACTGGGGTGGGCACTGTGGTGGCCGAAGGGAAAGAGATTAAGCAATTTAATGGCCGTGACTATGTGCTGGAACCGAGTATTGTCGGTGATTTTGCCATTGTTAAAGCATGGAAGGCAGACCGCTATGGTAATTGTGTATACCGCCATACGGCGATGAACTTCAACCCTATGGCGGCAACGGCAGGTAAAATCACTGTGGTTGAAGCGGAAGAAATTGTTGAGCCGGGTGAGCTGCCGCCCAGTGAGATTCACACTCCAGGTATTTATGTGCAGCGGGTGATCAAAGGGCAATTTGAAAAGCGCATTGAAAAACGCACGGTAAGAGGATAACAGCATGGCATTAACGCGAGAACAAATGGCGCAGCGCGTGGCTCAGGAATTACGCGATGGCTACTATGTAAACTTAGGCATAGGTATTCCTACCTTGGTTGCCAACTATGTGCCACAAGGCATTGATGTGATGCTGCAATCGGAAAACGGCTTACTGGGAATGGGTGAATACCCAACTGCGGCAGAAGTAGATGCCGATATGATAAACGCGGGTAAAGAAACGGTGACTGCGCGCACCGGTGCGGCTATTTTTAATTCCGCTGAAAGCTTTGCCATGATCCGAGGTGGCCATGTCGATTTAACCGTGCTCGGAGCCTTTGAAGTGGACCAAAATGGCAATATTGCTAGCTGGATGATCCCCAAGAAGTTGGTAAAGGGCATGGGCGGTGCCATGGACTTAGTTGCCGGTGCTAAAAACATTATTTGTACTATGACCCATGCCAGCAAGCATGGTGACTCGAAATTGCTAAAGCAATGCGCGCTTCCTCTAACCGGTGTAGGTTGTATAAACAAGGTGATCACCGATTTAGCGCTACTAGAAATAAAAGATGGAGCCTTTCATCTGCTAGAGCGCGCACCGGGTGTGAGCGTGGAAGAAATCAAAGCCAAGACTCAGGGTCAGTTAGTCTGCCCCGATGAAGTGCCAGAGATGACCTTGGCGTAAAACTTACTTACATTTTCATGGCTGCATAAGGCGGTATTTTGCGGCATGCTAAAGCAGTTAATGCAAAGGAGAAAGTGCAATGCAATGTCATGAAATTGATTACGAAATTATCGGCGAATCGATGCAAATGGTGGAGGTCGAACTGGATCCCAGTGAAACAGTTATTGCCGAAGCGGGCGCCATGAATTACCTCGAAGAAGGGATCAGCTACGAGGCGAAAATGGGCGATGGCTCGCAGGTAAACCAGGGCTTTATGAGTAAGCTGTTCAGTGCGGGTAAGCGCATGATCAGTGGTGAGTCCTTGTTTATGACCCACTTTACCAACCAAGGAGAGGGCAAAAAACGTGTGGCTTTCGCGGCGCCTTTTCCCGGCTCCATCATTCCTTTAAATATGGCTGAGCTAGGCGAGCAAGTGTATCTGCAAAAGGATTCATTCCTGTGTGCGGCGATGGGCACCGAGGTGAATATCGCCTTTCAGCGCCGCCTAGGAGCGGGCTTTTTTGGTGGTGAAGGGTTTATCTTACAGCACCTCAAAGGGGATGGTATGGCCTTTGCCCATGCCGGGGGCACGGTAGTTGAGAAGCGTCTAAATGGCGAAACCCTGCGCTTAGACACCGGTTGTGTAGTCGGCTTTAGCGGCGATATCGACTTTGATATTGAGCGTGTGAAAGGACTTAGGTCAATGTTCTTCGGCGGCGAGGGGCTATTTTTAGCCACGTTGCGAGGCCATGGCACGGTGTGGGTGCAAAGTTTACCATTCTCCCGACTTGCCGACCGCGTGCTAGAGCATGCCCCGAGAGCTGGCGGTTCGCGCCAAGGTGAAGGCTCTATCTTAGGTGGCCTTGGCGATCTTATTGACGGTGACTAAGGGCTCAGCTGGATTACGGTTTGGCAATGCCGCACAGGTATTGCCATTCTTGTTCGCTCACCGGCATGACCGATAAACGCCCTGACTTTTTTAAAGCCAGCTCGGCGATGGCGGGGTCTGCCTTAATTGCTTTTAAGGTTATCGGCTGCTTAAAGCTTTGTCGGTATTGCACATCGACACTAAACCAGCGTGGCGACTCTGGTGTGGCCTTAGGGTCATAATAATCACTACTGGCATCAAACTGCGTGGGGTCGGCATAGGGGCCTCGTGTCACTTCACCGATGCCGACAATCGCGGGCACCTTGCAACTAGAGTGATAGATAAAGGCTTTGTCACCCACTTGCATGCCATCGCGGATAAAATTACGGGCTTGGTAATTGCGTACCCCGTCCCATACCGTAGTGCCGTTTTCGGCGGCTTGTAAGTCTGCCAACGAAAACGCGTCGGGCTCTGTTTTTAATAACCAGTAAGCCATGCTCTATCCTGTGCTGAACTAGGTAATCAGGTTCATTGTATAGTATTATCATTGTATTAGCTGCAATGTGGTAATGAGGACGCAATGAGCCAAGCATTAGATAAATTACTTTCCTTACTCAAGTTAGAAGAAATCGAACTCGGTCTTTATCGTGGTGCCAGCCAAGACCTTGGCTTTAAAGCGGTATTTGGTGGCCAAGTAATGGGCCAAGCGCTGTCGGCTGCGAAGGAAACTTTGCCAGAAGGGCGCGTTGTTCACTCATTGCACTCGTACTTCCTGCGCCCTGGCGATGCCTCTCGCCCTATTGTTTACGATGTCGAAAATATTCGCGATGGTCGAAGTCTAAGCACGCGCCGCGTCAGCGCTATTCAGTATGGTAAGCCCATTTTCTACATGACGGCGTCATTCTCTGGTGAATCTCAAGGGCTTGAACACCAAAGCGCCATGCCGGATGTGCCAGCACCTGAGGGGCTACGCCCAGCACTTGAATTTTATCAAGAGCACGCTCATCAGATCCCTGAGCCAATCCGCAATAAATTTATCAGTGAAAAGCCCATTGAAATGCGCCCGGTGAACTTCCAAAACCCCTTTAAGCCAGAAGTTTCAGAGCCAGTGAAGCACATTTGGTTTAAAGCCAATGGCGAGATGCCAGATGACCAGCGTATTCACAATTATCTGCTAGCCTACGCTTCTGACTTCGAGTTTCTACCTACGGCGCTCCAGCCCCACGGTAAATCATTTATGCACCCCAGCATGCAAGTGGCGACCATCGATCATGCCATGTGGTTCCACCGCCCATTTCGTATGGACGAGTGGATGCTGTATAGCGTTGACAGCCCCAGCGCTAGCGGCGGACGCGGTCTTGTGCGTGGGCAGTTCTTTAACCGTGCTGGCGAACTCGTAGCTTCGACTATTCAAGAAGGGGTGATGCGCGAGCGCTAGGCATCAAACTGCTGCGCTCATCAGCGCAGCGTTAAAAATCGCTTCAAAGTCCACGGCGTGCCTGTAGGTCAGGTTTCAACCTGACAATGATTGTTGGGCCGTCGACGTTGATGGCCTCTTGTAGGAAGCACTCGTTGTAGGGCAGGCTTTAGCCTGACAATCTATCCGAACAGGTTACCTATAGGTCGGCCTTTGCCGCCAAGGACGGCCGTACTCGGGTAACGCAGGAGCAGTTACCTGAGCGCGAATCAAGGTGGGAAAGATCACATCTCTTCTAACATGCCACGCGTGTAAGAAACCCATTGGTAAGCGGGAATACTTGCATCAAGATAGAAATCAGGTTGAATACCTTTACCGTCAATTGTCATTTCTGGAATTCGCAGGCTTTTACTAAGGCTGTAGTGCAGCGTTATATTCTTACTTGGGGAATCGACTTGGTGCATATTGGATATATCCAAAACACCACGCGTTGTAGCACCTAATAGTTTCACTTTGTAGCTTTGTTTTGCGGCAAGTAAAAACTGCTCAGCTGTGCTGCCATTACTCTCATCGATTAAAATACCCACCTTCTTTGGCAAAGGGTTAACGTTTTCTAACTTCTTTACGCTAACTGATTGTGCATCCAAATTAACAAATTGGCCTAGGCGTTGTTGCAGCGTTTTATAACCCTCTTTGGCCCACTTTTTATCGTCATCACTGAAATTCTCATCGTCGATAAACTTTAGCATTCTTGAATTATTCAGCGGTGTTGATAAAAATTCGACTTCTACATTGCGTATAGGGTTGGTGTAGATGATAGGTAATATTTCTTCATAACTGATATCACTACCACCGCCGTTGCCGCGTATATCTATGATAAGGTTTTCAGTATTTAGAATGGTTTCTAGGTTGTTTCTAATGACGGTATCAATATGTTTTTTCTCGGTATATGAAAATGATGGAATTCTAAGTAAGGCCGTTTCCTTACTTAATTTTTTAACCAATGGTGTTTTGGACGCCATAAGTTGAACATATTGAAGAACTTCAGCTTTGCTCTCTTCTTTGGGGTTCTGTCTTGATAAGGTTAGCCAATTATTCCCCAAACTAAGATGGTTTTGATCTATAAAGTCTACTGAATCTACATGACGTATAGAATGGTCAGCCATATAATAGATGGCTTTATAAGTACCATCATTTTCCTCATTGAGGATAAGTTTCAGTTGGCCTGGTTGCCACTTTGAATTTGTCGACTCAATCACATAGCCATTATAATTACTGCCTTCTTTTTTTAGTCCAACTGTATAGCTCGGCAAGCGCCATATGCCTTCTATATCCTCTTTGCTTTTATTATTTAAATGCTGTTGAAACTCTGTTTTATTAAAGTTGTGCACAGAAGAGTTATTTTTTTTTTTACATTGAGGCTGAGTCCTATATGGCCTTCACGAAAGAATAACAACCATTGTTGAAGCTTTTGGTGGCAGTCACTTATGCCGTCGGCATTTTTGATAGCCTTAAGAGATGCTTTATTATGTTCGAGGTAGTTTTTCTCGCCTTTTTGAGATAGCGCATACTGAAAGCCCGCATCATTGTTCTCAAAAGTTTTCTTTAGCCAATTAAATTCCTGTTCACAGCTATAGTCACTAGCGGTAGATACCAATGGAAAAAATGACAGTAAAAATGCTAACTTTTTCATAGGTGGCGAAGTCCTTTCGTATATAAGTAGGGGGTATGTCAGTACTATACCCTAATAAATATTAAACCTAGAGCTATCTTTTATATCTATTTGCGTTGGTAGCAGGGCTCTCTTGCGGCGGATTAAGTGCTATATGTACAACCAGCAGCTTTAGGGCGCTATTTTTATGCGGGGTTTAGATTATTATAGGTGAAGCCCTAGGCTGGCACCTTTTGATACTGCGATGTCTATGATCGCAGTTACTTTTTATAGGGCATGTCCCATATAGGATGCGACGAGTTGTAGGTCAGACTTTAGCCTGAAAACTGTGTAAGAAAATCTCGAGATCGTCAGGTCGCCAGCAGTATCTAAACTATTTCACTGAGTTGTCAGGCTAAAGCCTGACCCACAGATAACTAATTCAGATATGACGGGCAGGCTACTAGGTAACAGCTCCTGTGTTACCCTGCTACACCCTGCTACCGGCTTCTTTGGCGGCGGCAAAGCCTGATCTACAGGTATCACCTAATCCCGTTATGATTCGCGCTGGAGAAATTGGCTTTTGTTGTGGAGTGTGCTTAAAACAACTGAGCATGGATGCGAAGTTAGGTTTATCGAGTCAGGACGACGAGTTAAACCGTGTTGAAAGCTAAGCGGAGCGTTTAACAAAAACCTGAGTTCGTAAGCATTGGCGAATCACGGGCGCCCTAGGAGTTGTTAGAGGAAATGGGCGCGCATTTCCTCTAACCCGTTGTCGGCGGCCCGACAAGATCTAAACTGTGTCACTGAGTTGTCAGGCTAAAGCCTGACCTACAACGCTTGGCTAATGCGGCAAAGCCAGAGCTAAAAATAGTACCTTTGTCGGCGCAGAGCACCGACCTACAAGTATTCATTCAAGCAAGGCAGTCAGGTGTCCACTTCCCCCTTAATAACACAGGCTGCACGTGACTCTTCGTTAGCGTGTTGCCGCCACTGTATCACTAATCGATTGCCAAATCCGTGCGGGCAACAGCTGATGTAAATCTTCATTGAGAATAAGCAGGGCATCACTGTGTATTAGCTTATTGTCATCTTGTTTGCTGATTAATTGTTGCTCGCTGAGGTTGGCAATAAAGCTGGAAAGCACTTTTTTGTCAAAGAACTCGGGGCTCTTAATGCCATGCAAAGTGCCTAAACGCTGCGCCACGGCGGTGCTTTCTTTTTCCAGTTCTGCTGGACTCAAGCTTTTGTCTTCACTGAGTAAGCCAATGACTAAGGCGTAGCGCATCAAGGTGTGGTGTACCACTTTACCCAGCATTTCAAGCGTTGCTGGGTTATCGCCGTCTTTCAGTACTTCAAGCTGGTCGCCCTGTTCGCGGATCAGCCCTTGGTCAACAAAGCTACTAAGAATATTGTCGATATACTCATCTTTTAGCTCCAGTAAGAACCATTCTTTGGCAAACAGCGGGTATAGACGTTTAACCTGGGCTTTGCATTCGCTGCGGGTAATTCGATGGTTGTTAAACAGTTGTTGTGCAATAACGCTAGGCACGGCAAATAAGTGCAGCACATTGTTACGGTAGTAATTAAATAAGGTGCGCTCTTTTTCGGTGATGGCAATGATGTCGCCGAATTGATCTTTAAGCACATCAAACTTGTTGAGTGTCAGTGCATGTTCCAGTAATTGCTCGGCGTTTTGTTCGGGCAAGGTTATTTGTTCGCTTAATGGCGCATCGCTGAGCATGCGCAGATAGAAGTTCATTTGCTCAATTAGCTGCACCTTACTGAGCGCAAACTGGTCGTTAGTTAATAAAATGGTGGCTAATAGGTTGACCGAGTTGATGGCGGCAGCACTGTTAATATTGACCATAATTTCATCGGCTAGCTTGCTTACCTGAGAGCCTAGCCATGCTGGTTTTTGTACATCGGTAGGGTGAATGGCGTCGCGCCAATCGGGCTGTTGCTCATTAAGGAATTGATTAACGTTAATGGGGGCGCCAAAATTCACATTACCACGGCCATAGTTCTTCAGGTTTTTGATGGCTTTAAATACCCCAAAGACCGATTCGTTCTTTTTATTATTACCCGCCAATTCTTTTAGGTAGGTGTTAATTTCCATGACGTGCTCGTAACCAATATACACCGGTACAATAGAAATTGGGCGGTCAATCCCCCTTAGCATCGCTTGCAATGTCATTGCCAGCATTCCGGTTTTTGGGGGAAGTAAACGGCCAGTACGGCTGCGTCCACCCTCGGTATAAAACTTCACCGAGTAGCCTTTAATAAAGAGTTGACTGAGGTACTCTTTGAATACCGCTGAGTAGAGTTTATTACCGCTAAACGAGCGACGAATAAAGAACGCACCACTGCGACGGAATATCGGCCCTGCAGGGAAAAAATCCAGATTAATGCCGGCGGCAATATGCGGCGGTACTAAGCCTTGATGATAAATTACATACGTGAGCAGTAGATAATCCATATGGCTGCGATGACAGGGGACATAAATGACTTCGTGGCCTTTGTCGGTGAGCTCACGCACTTGTTCGGCGTAACGTACATCAATACCGTTATACAGCTTGTTCCAAAGCCAAGTTAAGATTCTATCGGCAACACGAACCATGGCATCAGAATAATTGGCAGCAACTTCATCGAGTAAACGTAAGGCGTTTTGTCGTGCTTCTTCATGACTTAAGCCTTTCGCTTTGGCTTCATCAGCAATGGCCTTTTTGATCGTCGGTGAGGCCAACAGTGAGTTAAAAAGCTGTTCTCTCGAGGGGAGTTTAGGCCCCGTAGCGGCCAACTTTTGACGGCGAAAGTGCACCCGCGCCACGCGAATAAGTTTGTGAGGTAGCTCGTCTTTATCCCCTTTTTCATGCACTAGTTGGGTTAAATCCAGCGGTTGGCTAAAGCGAATAAAGTTATCTCGCCCGGAAAACAGCACCACAAATATTTTGCGAAACCAGCTCGGTGTGAGCGAGTGAGAAATTAACGTTCCTAAACCAGGCTTTTCTTTTCCTGGATTACGGCCCCATAAAATGGTCACCGGTATTATTTGGATTTTCTGCTCTGGAGCTTGCTCTAACGCAGCGAAAATACGCTTGCCTTGTTCGGTGGCGTCACTGGGTTTACTCGTTGAGCCGAACAATGGCGGCGGGTTTTGGATACCAATAAAGCGTGGTAACGACTTTGAAGCCAGCAATTGTTCTTTGGTTGGATCTGGGAGGTTTAGGCGTCGACATACCTTGGCTAAGGCGGCGATATCGGTGCGCGAATTGAGTCGACCAATATAAAAGGTCGGTACGTTAACATCAAGCTCGTACTCCGTCACAGGCTCCTTGGGGAGCACCTTGGAGTTCACGCTCAAGGCGTTGAGGATGCGCGCTAAGAAATCGATACCACGGCTTAACACTTTCATGGAATGGGTCACTCACTAAAGCACTTTATCACTTTGCCACCATCGGCAATGGATAAGAAAACACAAAATAGTGCGATAGGATACCAAGTTATCACTGGACTGACCATTTTTGGGCAGGAAGCTGAAGGCTATTCATATTAGAAATCTTCACGTTAGCTTTTCTAATAAGGGGTTACTAATGCGTTGATTATAAAATAACCTGGCTTTAAGCTTGTTGTCAGTTCCCAAAATGGATAATACGAACAATGGCGCTTACATCAAGCATCAGGCTAGGTAATAAGTCGTATCCCTGGGACTGATTACCTCGTTACGAAGGACATGAAGAGGGCGTTTGCATAGCAGCAGCACCCTTGCTCTGTAGGCGTACTTCTTCTTGTCTAACGTACTTCTTTTATTATGCAAATAGTTGTTGCATTTATCACCAATCTCTCTATAATACGCAGACTTTCTTTGCCATAGGCTCGCCTAGGTAGAAGGAAGTTAAATATAGGCTTGGATTTCAAGCAATAAACAGGAGTTCCGATTTGGAACTCAACGTAGATATAAGAGAACAACCGACTCCTTAAAATATTAGGGATGCTTCGGCGGTTTTTTTATGCTCTTTTTAAATGCTCTTTTAATTGAGGTTTTAGAATGTCAAATCAACGCATTCGCATTCGCCTAAAAGCTTTTGACCACCGTTTGATTGACCAATCAACGGCGGAAATTGTGGAAACTGCGAAACGCACAGGTGCTCAGGTACGTGGTCCAATCCCACTTCCTACACGCAAAGAACGTTTCACTGTATTGATCTCTCCGCACGTTAACAAAGACGCGCGTGATCAGTACGAGATCCGCACCCACAAACGTCTGATCGACATCGTAGAGCCAACTGACAAGACTGTAGACGCACTTATGCGCCTAGACCTTGCTGCTGGTGTTGATGTTCAAATCAGCCTGGGTTAATCGGAAGATTAGAGAGGTTTTAGGAAAATGGCATTAGGTCTAGTCGGTCGTAAAGTGGGTATGACTCGCATCTTCACTGAAGATGGCGTATCTATCCCTGTGACAGTTATCGAAGCGACTCCTAACCGTGTTACGCAGATCAAATCTGACGAAACAGACGGTTATAACGCGCTTCAAGTAACCGCAGGCGAGAAAAAAGCTAGCCGTGTAAACAAACCAGCAGCGGGTCACTTCGCTAAAGCTGGTGTTGAAGCGGGTCGCGGTCTGTGGGAATTCCGTCTTAATGGCGGTGAAGGCGACTTTGAAGTAGGTAGCGAAATCACTGTTGATGTATTCAACGAAGTGAAAAAAGTAGACGTTACTGGTACTTCAAAAGGTAAAGGTTTCCAAGGTGGTGTTAAGCGCTGGAACTTCTCCATGCAAGACGCGACTCACGGTAACTCAATTTCTCACCGTGCTCCTGGTTCAATCGGTCAAAACCAATCACCTGGTAAGGTGTTTAAAGGTAAGAAAATGGCTGGTCAAATGGGTAATGTGCAATCCACAACTCAGAACCTTGAGCTAGTACGTGTTGACGCTGAGCGTAATCTGCTTCTAGTTAAAGGTGCAGTACCTGGCGCTATCGGCGGTGACGTTATCGTTAAACCTGCTGTTAAAGCATAAGTCCTGGAGATTTAGTGATGGAATTAGCAATTAAAGACGCGTCAGGCGCTCTTGAAGTTTCCGAAGCTACTTTTGGACGTGAGTTTAACGAAGCCTTAGTACACCAAGTAGTTGTTGCTTATGCAGCAGGTGCTCGTCAAGGTACTAAAGCTCAGAAGACACGTTCTGAAGTAAGCGGTGGCGGTAAGAAGCCATGGCGTCAAAAAGGTACTGGCCGTGCTCGTGCTGGTACAATCCGCAGCCCAATCTGGCGCAGCGGTGGTGTGACTTTTGCAGCTAAGCCGCAAGATCACAGCCAAAAAGTTAACCGTAAGATGTATCGCGGTGCGATTAAGAGCATCTTGTCTGAGCTTGTTCGTCAAGAGCGTTTAGTTGTCGTTGAGAACTTCGCTGTTGAAGCTCCTAAGACAAAAGAGCTTGTAGCTAAGCTTAAAGAGCTTGAGCTTAAAGACGTGCTTATCGTGACTGAGGAAGTAGAAGAAAATCTATTCCTTGCTGCACGTAACCTTTATAAGGTTGACGTCCGTGATGTAGCTGGCATTGACCCTGTAAGCCTAATCGCATTCGATAAGGTTCTTATTACTAAGGGTGCTGTTAAGCAACTTGAGGAGGCGCTAGCATGATCCGTGAAGAACGTCTTTTAAAAGTAATCCTTGCTCCACACATCTCTGAGAAGAGCACTGTATCTGCTGAAGAAAACAACACCATTGTTTTCAAAGTAGCAAAAGATGCAACTAAAGCTGAAGTTAAAGCAGCTGTAGAGAAGCTTTTCGAAGTAGAAGTAACTGGTGTTCGCACACTGAATGTTAAGGGTAAATCAAAGCGTACTGGTATGCGTTTCGGCCGCCGCAGCGACTGGAAGAAAGCCTACGTTACTCTTAAAGAAGGTAGCGAGCTAGACTTTGTCGGCGGCGCCGAGTAATAAGGGGAGTTAGAATTATGGCACTTCAAAAGTGTAAACCAACTTCTGCGGGTCGTCGTCACGTCGTTAAAGTGGTAAACCCTGATCTACATAAGGGTAAGCCATACGCTCCGCTTCTAGAGAAAAACTCTAAATCTGGTGGTCGTAACAACAAAGGTCGTATCACGGTTCGTCATATCGGTGGTGGTCACAAGCATCACTATCGTGTAATTGACTTTAAACGCACTAAAGATGGCATCCCAGCTAAAGTAGAGCGTCTAGAGTATGATCCAAACCGTAGCGCGAACATCGCGTTGGTTTGTTATGCAGACGGTGAGCGTCGTTACATCATCGCTCCAAAAGGTCTTAAGGCCGGTGATTCAATCCAATCTGGTGTAGATGCACCAATCAAGGTTGGTAATACATTGCCTATGCGCAATATGCCGGTTGGTTCGACTGTACACAACGTAGAGCTTAAGCCTGGTAAAGGTGCCCAGATGGCACGTTCAGCAGGTGCATACGTACAAATCCTAGCACGTGAAGGTCAATACGTGACTCTACGTCTTCGTTCAGGCGAAGTTCGTAAAGTTGAGTCAGACTGTCGCGCTACACTAGGTGAAGTAGGTAATGCTGAGCACATGCTACGTTCACTAGGTAAAGCTGGTGCTAACCGCTGGCGCGGTGTTCGTCCGACCGTTCGTGGTGTTGCCATGAACCCGGTAGATCACCCACACGGTGGTGGTGAAGGTCGTACTTCTGGTGGTCGTCACCCTGTATCTCCATGGGGCACGCCTACTAAAGGTTACAAGACCCGTAAGAACAAGCGTACTGATAAGTTCATCGTACGTCGTCGTACTAAATAATAGTTGAGGAATAGCCATGCCACGTTCTCTCAAGAAAGGTCCTTTTATTGACCTGCACTTGCTGAAGAAGGTAGAGAAAGCGTTGGAAAGCGGTGACAAGAAGCCAATTAAAACTTGGAGCCGTCGTTCAATGATCATACCTAACATGATCGGATTGACCATCGCTGTCCATAATGGTCGTCAGCACGTTCCTGTGTTTGTCACAGACGAAATGATCGGTCACAAACTAGGTGAGTTTGCACCTACACGTACTTATCGCGGCCATGCTGCTGATAAGAAAGCGAAGAAACGTTAAGGGGTTGAAGATGGAAGCATTAGCTAAACACAAATTCGCCTCTGGTTCGGCGCAAAAAGCACGTCTAGTTGCTGATCAGATCCGTGGACTACCGGTCGATCGCGCGCTAGAAATCCTGGCGTACAGCCCTAAAAAAGCGGCTGTGTTAGTTAAAAAAGTACTTGAGTCTGCTATCGCGAACGCGGAGCACAACGAAGGTGCTGACATTGATGAGCTTGTAGTAGCGAAAGTATTTGTAGACGAAGGTCCTACAATGAAACGCATTATGCCTCGTGCTAAAGGACGCGCAGACCGCATCCTTAAGCGTACAAGCCACATCACTGTTGTGGTTTCGGATAGCTAGGAGATATAAGTAATGGGACAAAAAGTTCATCCTACTGGTATTCGCCTAGGTATCTCTAAACCTTGGGTTTCTACCTGGTACGCGAATACAAAAGATTTCTCTGAACAGCTTTTTGGCGATCACAAAGTACGTTCTTTCCTTACTAAGGAACTTAAGAACGCTTCTGTGGCTAAAATCGTTATCGAGCGTCCAGCTAAATCAATCCGTGTAACAATTCACACAGCTCGTCCTGGTGTTGTTATCGGTAAAAAAGGCGAAGACGTTGAAAAGCTACGTCAAGCTGTAACTAAAATCGCTGGTGTACCTGCGCAAATCAATATTGCGGAAGTACGTAAACCAGAACTTGATGCACAACTAGTTGCTGACGGCATTGCCTCACAGCTAGAGCGTCGTGTTATGTTCCGTCGCGCAATGAAGCGTTCGGTACAAAATGCAATGCGCTTAGGTGCAAAAGGTATCAAAGTTGAAGTAAGCGGTCGTCTAGGCGGCGCAGAAATCGCACGTGCTGAGTGGTACCGTGAAGGTCGTGTACCTCTACACACTCTACGTGCTGATATCGATTACGCAACTTCTGAAGCTTCAACCACTTACGGCATCATCGGTGTTAAAGTATGGATCTTCAAAGGCGAAGTAATTGGTGGTCTTCCACTAAACGCTGAGCAAGAGAAGCCTGCTAAACGCGGACCGAAGAAAGCCAAGAAAAGTGCTAAGTAGGAGTAGCGAGTAATGTTACAGCCAAAACGTACAAAATTCCGTAAGGTGCACAAAGGCCGCAACCGTGGTCTTGCACAAAACGGTAACAAAGTAAGCTTCGGTACTTTCGGTCTTAAAGCCACTGGCCGTGGTCGTATGACTGCACGTCAAATCGAAGCAGCTCGTCGAGCTATGACACGTCACATCAAGCGTCAAGGTAAAATCTGGATCCGTGTATTCCCAGACAAGCCAATCACTGAAAAGCCGCTTGAAGTTCGTATGGGTAAAGGTAAAGGTTCTGTTGAATACTGGGTTGCTGAAATTCAGCCTGGTAAAGTACTTTACGAGATGGAAGGTGTTTCAGAAGAGCTTGCTCGCGAAGCATTTAACCTAGCTGCTCGTAAATTACCTTTCAAAACCACTTTTGTAACTCGGACGGTGATGTAATGAAAGCTAGCGAACTTAAAGACAAAAGCGTAGAAGAGCTTAACGCTGAACTTATCGAGCTTCTTCGTGAGCAGTTCAACCTGCGCATGCAAGCAAGCACTGGTCAGCTAGCTCAATCTCATATGCTACGTAAAGTACGTCGCGATATCGCGCGTGTTAAAACGGTTATCAACCAGAAGGCAGGTGCATAATGAGCGAGAAGATCCGTACTCTACAAGGCCGTGTAATTAGCGACAAGATGGACAAGTCTTTCACTGTTGCTGTGGCACGTTACGTGAAGCACCCGGTATACGGTAAATTCATGAAGCGTACAACCAAGTTGCACGTGCATGACGAGAACAACACTGCTCAAACAGGCGATACAGTTACTATTCGTGAATGTGCGCCTATCTCTAAGACTAAGTCTTGGACTTTGGTAGACGTTGTTGAGCGTCCTAAGAAAGCTTAATTTTATTAAGTTTGATTAGACGACTGAAAAGCCCCGGCATATGCTGGGGCTTTTTGTTGTTGGCGACCTTAAACCTTGGTGTCATAATGGGTTCACTTACCTAGTTTTCTCTAGCCCAGCTCGAAAAAGGGGCCGCAATGAGCACCTCAATACAAGACGTATTAATCCTTGGCAATGCGCCAATCAAAGACAATTTAGCTGCGCAGGTCGATGCCTTTGAGCGCGTAGTACGTTTTAACTTTTGTGCCGGAATGCCCGTAAATTTGGGTAGCAAGTGCACTGACTTATGGTTAACTGGACGCGGACGTCAGGCTGCAAAACTGTTGCAACAGCCTATCGCTGTAGACCTTGGGCGATTACAAAATGTGGTGATCACTGACCCGCCTGCACAGCCTGTTATGCAATCACTATTTCGACTGATCCGTCGTCAAGGAAAGTATGATCATGGTGCGGCACTGCTGGCTAAGTTCGCCCAAAGCCAGTCTGGTTGGCGTGTTAGTAAAGAGACTCGCAAGCAGTTACTAAAGCGTTTACATACTTATGGTAAACCGCAATATAAGCCAGTTTGTCCGAGCTCGGGTACCTTAGCGATTGACCACTTCTTACAGCAAGGCCACCGCGTTACTATCACCGGGTTTGGTTTTCAGGGTTGGAAGCGGCACCCTTGGGACTTAGAGCAGCGTTATGTTGCCGAACTTGTCGATACTGGCAAGTTACAGTGGTTAACCTGAACAAAAAGCGTCGAGACGACATAGCCTCAGATATCGCTTAACTTGGCATTATGCCATGGTACTTCTAAACTGAGTTTATCAATCACAGCTGTGTCGTGTAGATGAAAAGTGCAGTACCTATTTTTTTAATCCTGTTTTTGCTCTGTGGCAGCGCCAGTGCCAAGACGGTGCGATATATCGAGCCCTTTTTTGGCGATGCGACCAGTGATAACAGTTTTCATATCCAAGTTCTCAAACGTGCACTGAGTTTGTCAGAGGCCAAGTTTGGTGCAATTTCTGCGCAAGCAATAGATACACCTATGTTGCAAGGAAGGCAATTTCGCGCATTGTCGCGCGCCGATATTGACGTATTGTGGTCGATGACGTCCCGTGCCCGTGAGCTTGACGCCCGACCTATTCGCATACCACTTACAATGGGACTCATTGGCTATCGCGTCTTTGTTATTAAGCAGCGAGATCGCCATCGCTTTGCCACATTAACTAGCAAAGCACAACTACAGCAACTACTTGCGTTGCAAGGCCATGATTGGCCGGATACGGAAATTATGAGTAGTAATGGTTTTAAAGTGCGTGGCGTAAGTTGGCATCAAAGTATGTATAAATTACTGGCCGAAGATAAGTTTGATTATTTTCCTCGGGGCGTCCTTGAAATTGGCGCTGAGGGGGAAGGGTTAGCGGCCTATGCGCTGACTATAGACTCCAAATGGGTGCTTCATTACCCCGCCGCAAGCTATTTTTTTGTGCGTCATGAAGATGCCTCATTAGCGCAGCGCTTAGAGTATGGTCTGGTGGCCATGCTGCAAAGCGGCGAGCTAAAAGCTATGATTCTCAATAACCCACACCATATTAATGCGTTGCGTATGCTTAACTTCTCTGATCGCGAGTTTATTCGCTTGGATAATCCGCTCCTTCCCGATAGTACACCCACGCTGGACCCGAAATACTGGCTCACACCACAAGAATTATCTGAATTAGTGTATTAAGCGCTTGACCTTAAGCTAGGTTCAGGTTTTACAGTTTCGCTATCACACTGATAGTAAAGGAACTGAAGCATGACCCCTATGAACCAATATCTACAGGCACTAAGTGTTCGCAACTACGAGAATTCATTCGCGCAAGTTAACCAGTTGATCCGCTCTCATTTACAGCAATTTGCCTTTAGCAGCATCAATTCGCTACTCGGTAGAACGCTGAGTTTAGCGCCTGATGATTTAACCGAAAGAGTGGTTATCAAGCGCCAAGGAGGCTACTGCTTCGAGCACAATAAGCTGATGTACACGTTACTTCAGAGCTTGGGTTATGAGGTTCGTCCAGTGATTGCCAGGGTCATGGTTAATGGTCGCAATGACAATCCCCGTTCCCATCGCTTAACCGTATTACGGTGGCAGCAAAAAAACTTTCTAGTTGATGTCGGCTTTGGCGTACTGACGCCGGCTGTAGCAATAGAGCTGGATAACACTGCTATACAGTCCGCCTTTGGACGGCAGTATCGTGTAGAGGTACGAGATGGTGAATATTTAGTATGGCAGGTTGCTCCCGAGCAAGTGTGCTTATATCAGGTTTCTTTGGCGAGATTTTACGAACAGGATTGTGAAGTCGCTCACTTTTATAGCCACCGGCATGATAAGGCGGCGTTCGTCAATAACCTGGTGGTGTCTCGTATTACTGCTGAGCAACGGTGGTTGTTGCGCAATGACAGCTTTACTCACTTTGAGCTAAAACAAGGACGATGGCAACAACACCAGCAGGCTATACGCAGTGTTGATCATTTGCACTGTTTGCTGAGCAATCAACTGCAGATCAATATTAGCTTGGCAGATTCGCAGCTGCTTTTTCAGCGCTTTGTGAATAAAGTTGAGGCAATAAAAAGCCGCGCATAATGCGCGGCTTGATGCATTTAAGCGACCATTTGTCGCAGCACGTATTGCAAGATTCCACCGTGCTTGTAGTAATCCCACTCTTTGGGCGTGTCTATCCTTACATCGGCTTTAAACTCGGTTTTATTGCCATCCTCGTCGGTGGCTATAATCTCAAGTTCATCGGCTTTATCGAATAGGCCATTAATATCGAAGGTTTCTTTGCCAGTTAGCCCCAGCTCTTCGTGCCCTTCGCCTTCTTTAAATTGCAGGGGGAGCACGCCCATGCCGATTAGGTTCGAACGGTGTATACGCTCGTAGCTTTTTGCAATCACGGCTTTTATGCCTAGCAATAAAGAGCCCTTTGCAGCCCAGTCACGCGACGAGCCTGTGCCGTACTCTGCGCCAGCAAGCACGACCAATGGCGTGCCTTGCTCTTGGTACTGCATCGCAGCATCGTAAATACTGGCAATGTCATCCTCGGGCTGAGTGCGAGTAATACCGCCCTCGGTGCCGGGGGCAAGCTGATTGCGCAGACGGACATTAGCGAAGGTGCCACGCATCATTACTTCGTGGTTACCGCGACGTGAGCCGTAGGAGTTAAAGTCGCCTTTAGCTACGCCATTTTCAAGTAAATACTGGCCTGCGGGAGCATCGGCTTTGATGGCACCTGCTGGTGAGATATGGTCGGTCGTTACCGAATCGCCTAACTTGGCAAGACAGCGCGCGCCCTCAATCGTTGGAATACCTGGGGCTTCCTTACTCATGTTGTCAAAGAAAGGCGCTTTACGGATATAGGTTGAGTCGTCGCTCCACTCGTAACGCTTTGCCTCTGGCACCTTAATATTGCGCCAGCGTTCGTCGCCTTTGTAAACGTCGGCGTAGCTCTTGGCAAACATTTCTTTGGTGACAGTCGATTTCACCAAATCAGCCACCTCGCTAACCGATGGCCAAATATCTTTTAGATAGACATCTTCGCCATTGCTATCTTGCGTCAGGGGCTCGTTGTATACATCTATATCGGTGCGCCCGGCAATAGCATAAGCGACGACTAAGGGCGGCGAGGCCAAAAAGTTCATCTTCACATCTTGGTGAATACGACCCTCGAAATTACGGTTACCGGAAAGAATCGAGCTTACCACGAGTTTGTGCTGAGAAACGGCTTCTTGAATTTCATCAGGTAGCGGGCCAGAGTTACCGATACAGGTTGTACACCCGTAGCCTACTAGGTTAAAGCCAAGGGCTTCCAAGTCGTCCATTAATTCAGCTTTTTTCAGGTAATCAGTGACCACCTGAGAGCCTGGCGCTAAAGACGTCTTCACCCAAGGCTTAACGTTTAGCCCCATCTCTTTGGCTTTTTTCGCGACCAAGCCCGCAGCAAGAATGACACTGGGGTTGGAAGTATTGGTACAGCTAGTGATCGCGGCGATGACGCAGGCACCATCGTTTAACTCGAATTCTTCACCCTTGTAGTTTACTTTGGCAACACCGGTGACCTCAGGTTCAGTTTTAGACTGCTTCGGTTGTCCGCCTTCGGAAACGATACGAGCTTCGTCTTCAACTTCCAATGCTTTCTTCTCTGCGCGTTCATCTTGGAAGCCGCGCAGATGTTTGGTAATGGTGTCACCCGCTTCATTGAGCGGAATGCGGTCTTGTGGGCGTTTTGGCCCTGCTAAGCTGGGTACAACGTCACCTAAGTCGAGCTCCAAGGTGTCGGTGTACATAGGTTCGTCGCCTGGCTCTCGCCACATGCCTTGATGTTTGGCGTAAGACTCAATGAGTTCGATTTGCTCATCGCTGCGATTTGTGAGCTTAAGGTACTCGAGAGTTTCTTGGTCAATCGGGAAAATACCGCAGGTGGCGCCATATTCTGGTGCCATATTAGCGATAGTCGCGCGGTCAGCGAGCGGCAAGTCTGCCAGGCCGTCACCGTAGAACTCCACAAATTTACCTACAACGCCTTTCTCTCTGAGCATCTGCGTCACTGTGAGTACTAAATCGGTAGCGGTGGTGCCCTCGGGGAGCGCGCCTTTGAGTTTGAAACCAATCACTTGTGGGATCAGTAGACTTATTGGTTGGCCTAACATCGCTGCTTCGGCTTCGATACCGCCCACACCCCAACCTAATACACCTAGGCCATTAATCATGGTGGTGTGTGAATCGGTGCCCACGAGGCTATCGGGGTACGCTACGCGCTGGCCATTGTCCTCTTTGGTAAATACCACACGTGCTAAATATTCGAGGTTAACTTGGTGAACAATACCGGTTGCCGGTGGCACAACTTTCAAGTTATCAAAAGCAGTTTGACCCCAACGTAAAAATTCATAGCGCTCTTTATTGCGCTCGTATTCAAGTTTGGCATTCAGGTCAAAGGCACCGTCTTTACCATAGCTATCAACTTGGACCGAGTGGTCAATGACTAACTCAGCCGGCGATAACGGGTTAATCTTGCTGGGGTCGCCGCCTAATTGCTCCATGGCATCGCGCATGGCTGCTAAGTCGACGATAGCCGGTACACCAGTGAAGTCTTGCATCACTACCCGAGCGGGTGTGAACGCGACTTCTTTACTTGGCTTGGCACTAGGGTCCCAATCAAGCAGAGCTTGAATGTCGTCTTTGGTAATGTTTTCGCCATCTTCATGGCGCAGGAGGTTTTCGAGTAAAATTTTCAACGAAAATGGTAAACGTTTCGCAGCATTACCGAGCGGACGAAGAGAGTGGATATGATATTGCTCAGCATTAACAGTAAGCTGTTCAAGCGTTTTGAAGCTGTTGTTCATTGTGACCCCTTTTATTTTTCCATTATTCCTTCATGGGTAACGCAAGATGCGATCCAACATGAATAATGCCCTTGACTATGACTAAATTTTAGTCATAAATTAGAAGTGGGGTAGAAAAGGATGTTTTCAAGGGGTCTTAGAGTTATCCAAAAGAAATAGGCTTGCGTCCGGTACGCTCATCTCGTTGTGGCTTTTTGGCTTTTTGTTTTTTTGCAGGAGTGTGAGTTTTAGCTTCTGGATGGGGCTTAGGTTGTCGTTGCACCATATTCTCTGCCGCGCTTAACGCAAATAGCTCGCCATTGAAATACAAGGTGTCTCCTGCACGCATTTTCTTGCGCTTTTGTGTGCAGACCTCTCCGTTAACACCTACGTAGCCGTCGGCGATAAGTAGTTTAGCATGGCCACCACCTTCAGCTAAGTCGAGCACTTTTAAGAGCTTACATAGCTCAATAGGCTCTTCCTCTAATTGCACTTCAATCATGTCGTCATTCATAGTTGAACCAAAGCGAATCATTATTACGTACAGTATACCCGATAGGCTGCACCACAATGAGAAAATTTGCACTGAACTCATGCAAAATTTACCACTCTAATTGCTGTGACCTTCATGAAAGTGCCATTGAGGCCTATTAAAATAGCGCTTTGAGATTTTGGCGCAGTATTTGCTGGTAAGTGCCAGCCAAATATTTCAGGTAGGTGTAATGGCCCACCAACTTTAACAAATGGAGCTAAGAAAATGGGCGCAAGACAAGCTGTATTCGAAGAGCTTTTAAGTAGTAAATTTGCAGACCATTGCAGTGCAGAGCAAGTCCGTACATCGTTAACACGTGCTATTAAGGCTAATTCGCCACAACGTGAGTTGCTCTTCACTTTGTTATCTCGTTTTAATGACAATCATAACCGCATTCTGTACCAAGGGCACAGTGGCGAAGCTGAGCTTACTTATTGCCACCATAAGTTGTTCAAAGAAGTGACTTATCATAAAGATAGCATCAATAAGTGGTTGGCGAATCACGGTGTAAACACAGTAAACCTTTAGCCACTACAACAATGAGTTTATATACGAGCAGCACCTTGTGCTGCTTTTTTAATTGCTGTAAATTGATTGATTACAAATGTAATCAGTTGGTGAGTAATGAAGGAATTATTACTATTTATCGGTATTTTCGTTTTGGCAGGCTGCCAAAGTGCTCGCATTCATATAGTCGCGCCGAGTTTTGATAAGCAGCAAAAGCAGCAGCTAGCACAGCATTTTGCTGATCAAAACTTGAAGGTTAACTTTGCTCAAGGAGTGCTTGCCCCGAGCGAGTTCAATGAGGCAAGCATCACCATGAGCCCAACATTTGCTGACTTCAAGTTATTGGGCTTAGTAAAGGATGCGCTGCGCAGCGCAGGTTATTACAAGGTGGACGAACTGCGTTTCGCTCAGCAGCAACAGTTTTATTATGAAGGGCACATCGGTGTCTATTTATTGTTACCTAAAGAGCAAAGGTTGCCTTTGTATGTGGAGAGCGAGGATTGCACCCCTTATCGCACGTTAATGCTAACGCCAGAGGGTCGATGGCAGCTTGATGATTTTGTCTCAAAACCTCTCGCTGGTACTTGGCGTCGCCAAGGTGACCGTGTGGTTTTAACTAGCGATAGCGGCGTTGATACCCACCTTCATTATGAGCGTACCACGCGGATAACCTACCGGGGTGAGCGCCCGGCGCATGTACTTAAAGCGTTGCCAGGCACACAAGGTGCATTCAAGTGCACCTTTGTTGCTATTAATATGAATTAAAGACGATATTAGTCGTTTAATGCGCTAACGATGAAGTACGGATTAAGGTAGCTGTCTTTTTGGTTGTAGCGCAGTGGCTCACCTTCAATCGTTGTGACCCGGGCTCCGGCAATTGCGGCAACAGCATGCCCGGCGCCGGTATCCCACTGGGATGTCGGCCCTAAACGTGGATATATATCAGCTTCTCCTTCGGCGACTAGGCATAGCTTGAGCGAACTGCCTTTAGCGACCATATCAACCTCATCGAACTGAGTAAGGTATTGCGCTAACTCCTCAGATGGGTGCGAGCGACTGCCGACCACTCTTATTAACCCTTGGTTTTGCTTTGCTGTCACTTTAAGCTCAATGCGCTCTTCGCCTTGTTGTTTAAAGGCGCCAATCTCTTTTGCAGCAAGATAGCTGACTCCCAGAGCGGGTGCATCAACGACACCCAGTACCGGCTCACCCTTGTCAATCAGCGCAATATTGACTGTAAACTCACCATTTTTCTTGATAAATTCTTTGGTTCCGTCGATAGGATCAACGAGCCAGTAACGTTGCCACTGCTGGCGCTGCTGCCATGAAATACCCGCGTTTTCTTCGCTGAGAATGGGAAGCTCCGGAGTCAGTGCTTGAAGCCCTGCGACGATCACCTTGTGAGCCGCTAAATCGGCTTCAGTGACCGGGCTTTTATCATCCTTATACTCCACGGCGAAATCTTTATTATAGATTGTCATCGCAGCTTGGCCTGCGTCACGAGCAAGGTCGAGGATATTTTCTAGCAACTCTGGAGGGTTCATACTCTAGCCTATGATATTTCGGGTACGTAAATGAGCAATGAGCTGGGCGACACATGCTTGTACATCCAACTCAGCGGTATTTAGTGTGAGCTCGGGATGCTGTGGAATTTCATAATCGGAGTCAATGCCTGTAAAGTGGGCAATTTCTCCAGCACGGGCCTTTTTGTATAAGCCTTTTGGATCGCGCTGCTCGCAGGTTGCCAATGGCGTATCAAGGTATACCTCAATAAACTCATGCTCTTGCACTAAGTTACGAACCATATCACGCTCGGCTTGAAAGGGAGAAATAAAGGCGGTCAGTACCAACAAACCCGCATCTACCATGAGTTTGGCACTTTCGCCAACACGGCGGATATTTTCCTTACGATCAGCATCGCTAAACCCTAAATCACCACACAAACCATGGCGAACATTATCACCATCCAGTAAGTAAGTATGATGACCTAAATGATAAAGCGCTGACTCTAAGGCCCCGGCAATGGTACTTTTTCCTGAGCCTGAAAAGCCAGTAAACCAAATAATGCAACTTTTATGCTTGTTAAGCTGTTGGCGCTTGGTTTTATCGACACCATGGTGGTGCCACACAATGTTTTCGTCCATTTCTCGGTCTCGATATTAAAATGGAAAGACATAAGTAATGAGGCTGAGCACTACCACCGCATAGGCGATAGACATGATCACGCCTATACGGGCAAAATCGGCAAAGCGATACTGCCCCGCATTCATTACAATCATATTGGTTTGATAACTATAAGGGCTTATAAATGCGGCACTAGCGCCATAAGCAACAGCCATGGCAAAGGGCATCAAATTCACCTCCAAGGAGCTGGCCAAGCCATAGGCCAATGGAAACATCAGCGCCGCAGCGGCATTATTGGTGATAAGCTCAGTCATCACCACGGTGATCACATACACCACTATCAGCGCGACAAACGGTGTGAGCGCGCTGTAGCCAGCCAACCATTGTTGTAAGGCTTGCTCTGCTCCGGAGCCGCTGAAAGCATGAGCTAAGCCCAGTGCTGAGGCAATAATAATGACTAGCTCAAAAGGAAAGCGCCTTTTGAGTTCTTGGCCATCAAGCACCTTAGTGGCTAACAGCAAGGCAATAAACAGCAGTAGCCCTTGCACCAAGGCAATCGTCCCCGTCGCCGCCAGGGCGATAACAGCGGCAAACCCTGCCAATAAAGTGGCTTCACTTTTACGGCCATAGGTTTTATCAACCTCATGTTCACTGACGAAATAAAAGTTTTTATCCAGGTTGGAGCGATTATGAAAATCATGACCGACCGCGAGCATAAAGCGATCGCCCGGGCGGATTGTCACTTCGCCAAGCTTTCCGGAGAGGCGCTCACCATTGCGATGAATAGCTACCACAGCGGCGTCGAACTTCGCACGAAAGCCCGTTGCCTTTAAGGTTCGTCCCACAAGCGTTGAGGTGTGTGTGACAATCACTTCTTGTAGGTTCGAGCTCAATAGTCCATTGCTGTCGGCAAATAAAGTTAAGCCCGGGATGCGCTGTAAGGCGGCGACGCTGTGCACATGACCGGTAAAAATAAGCTTATCGCCAGCTCGCACTTTGTTCTCTGGCCGTACGGGGCTTATCAACCTTCGCTCACGGACAATCTCAACCAGAAACAGACCATCAAGATCACGCAAGCCATTTTTTTCTATGGTTTTACCAATGAGTGGTGAGTCTGCATTGACCTTTGCTTCAAGGAGATACTCTTTGTGCTCACCTTCTACCCTTGGGTAGTTTGGCAGCAGTCGCCGACATAAAATCAGTACGGCTATTCCACTTAAGGTGACTGCGATACCTATGGGTAAAAAGCTAAACATGGCGAGGTTGAAGCCATCATATTGCTGCGTAAAGCTATTTACTATGAGGTTTGTTGAGGTACCAATAAGCGTGGTTGTCCCTCCTAAAATGGCAGCATAGGATAGCGGGATAAGTAGCTTAGAAGGTGCGTGATACTTATTGCGAGTAAGGGGCCCTACCAATGAAGCAACTACGGCGGTGTTATTCAAAAAAGCTGAAGCGGCAGCGGTCACGGTGCTTACTTTAACAATACTGGCTCGCAATGATGGGCTGACGATACCTTTAGCAACGTGCTGTAACAGCGACGTGCGTTCCAAGGCGATAGACACCAACATTAACAACACCAGAGTGACTAAGCCAGTATTAGTAAAGTTGCCAAGTAATGTTGGGGTATCGATATACCCCAACACATAGCAGCCTAATAATGCAGCGAAAAAGAGTGTTGCTGGGCGTACATGAGTGAGTACCAACCCGGCAAACAACGCGATTATAATCGCTGCATAAAAGACCACATCCATCGTTTATTTCAACTTGCTAATATCGATGGCTTGCCAATGCGGGAAGTGCTTACGTACTAAGGCATTGAACTCGATTTCAAAATCGCTGTACTGAGCGTTATGCTGAGACGTTTGAGTCGCTAGCACTTGCTCGACCATTCCCGCTCCCACAGTCAGGTTACTGAGACGATCAATAAGAATAAAGGCGCCGGTTTCGCGGTTATCACGATAAATATCGGCCATCATCGGCTCGGTCAACTCCAACGTGACGATGGCAATTTCGTTGAGCTGTAAGCTTTCAGCTTGACCCTTTTCTAGAGTATTGACGTCAATGGTGTGGTCAATGCGTGACACCACCGCTGCGGTTTTTTTAGTACCTAGCTTGAAATTATAGGTTTTACCCAACTCTAAGGGTTGCTCATGCATCCATACCAATTTTGCTTGCAGTTGGTTGGTTGCTTGCGCACTTGAGTGCGCGGGCACAATGACATCCCCACGGCTTACGTCAATTTCATCGTTCAAAGTCATAGTGATAGCTTGACCTGCCTCAGCATGATCAAGGTGACCATTGAAAGTGACCAACTCCTTGACGCTGGATATTTTACCTGAAGGCAGTACTTTTACGGCATCACCGACTTTAAATTGTCCTGACGTAATGGTTCCTTGGAAGCCCCTAAAGTCAAGGTTCGGACGTACTACATATTGCACCGGTAAGCGTGGCTCAAAGCCGTTATCGGTCGCTGCTGCAGGCGAGTCTTCTAATAGCTCTAGTAGCGGTTTGTCGGTGTAGTAAGGAGTATGCTCTGAGCGAGTAACCACGTTATCGCCTTTAAGCGCCGACATCGGTACGAACTTAATGTCTTTAACATTAAGTTGCTCAGCAAATTTTAAGTAGTCCGCCTTAATTTTTTCATAAACAGTTTCATCAAAGTCGACAATATCCATTTTGTTAATCGCGACGACGAACTGTTCAATGCCTAGTGAATCACAGATAAAGCTGTGACGTTTGGTTTGTACTTGCACGCCATAGCGAGCATCAACCAAAATGACAGCAAGATCGCTGGTTGATGCACCCGTTACCATGTTGCGGGTGTACTGTTCATGCCCTGGAGTGTCGGCAATGATGAACTTGCGCTTGGCGGTAGAGAAGTAACGATAGGCCACGTCAATGGTAATACCTTGCTCACGCTCAGCTTGCAAGCCATCGACTAACAGCGCTAAATCAAGCTCTTCACCCGCATTCCCGACTTTCTCATTGTCTTTATGCAGTGCGGCTAACTGATCTTCATAGATTTGGTGACTATCATGTAGCAAACGACCAATTAAGGTTGATTTACCGTCATCGACACTGCCACAGGTTAATAAACGCAATAAACTTTTGTCTTGTTGACGTGCTAGATAGGCTTCGATGCCTAGCTCTTTGACTTCATTAGCAGTTGCTGACATTAGAAATACCCCTCACGCTTTTTCTTCTCCATAGACCCTGCTGAATCATGGTCAATGACCCGACCCTCACGCTCTGATGAGGTTGATAGCAGCATCTCCTCGATGATCCCCGTTAGTGAGTCAGCCGTCGACTCGACTGCTCCAGTCAGAGGGTAGCAGCCTAAGGTACGAAAACGCACCGACTTCATTTGTGGCTGTTCACCTTCATTAAGAGGCATACGTTCATCGTCCACCATGATTAGGGTGCCGTCACGTTCGACCACCGGACGCTCTTTTGCTAGGTACAGCGGCACAATCTCGATGTTCTCTTGATAGATATATTGCCAAATATCCAGCTCAGTCCAATTTGAAAGTGGGAATACACGAATACTTTCACCTTGGTTTACTTCACCATTGAAAGTGCTCCATAGTTCTGGACGCTGGTTTTTTGGGTCCCATCTGTGATGCTTGTCACGGAATGAATAAACTCGCTCTTTCGCACGCGATTTCTCTTCATCACGGCGAGCGCCACCGAAGGCGGCGTCGAACCCGTATTGATTCAAGGCTTGTTTCAAACCTTGAGTCTTCATTATGTCAGTGTGCTTGGCCGAACCGTGCTCAAAGGGGCTGATATTCATTGCCAAGCCCTCAGGGTTTTTATGCACTAACAAGTCAAAGCCATATTCTTTGGCCATGCGATCGCGAAAGGCAATCATTTCCCGAAACTTCCAGTTAGTGTCTACATGCAGCAAAGGGAAGGGGATCTTGGCTGGATAAAACGCCTTACGTGCTAAATGGAGTAACACCGATGAGTCTTTACCAATGGAGTAAAGCATCACCGGGTTGTCAAACTCAGCCGCAACCTCGCGGATGATTTTGATACTTTCAGCCTCAAGTTGCTGAAGATGGGTTAAAGCCATAGCTTCCGTCCTACTAATTTCTAGATAAACCTGTTAATACCAAGGGTTAGGCCACATCAGTGAGAGGCTGAGCAAAACTGCTAGTCTGCGTTGTTTCACCGAACCATGCAAGTTGCTGATGTAGCGAAGCGACCTCGCCAATTATTAATAATGCTGGGGATTGAATCGCATGTGTTTCGATTAGTTCGCTGAGCTGCGCCAGCTGCCCTGTGATTACACGCTGATCTTTGCGCGTGCCATTTTCTACTATCGCCACAGGAGTAGTAGCACTGCGCCCATGAGCCAGCAGCTGGCTTTGAATATGCGGTGACTTAATCACACCCATATAGATAGCCAAAGTTTGATTGGGTTTAGCCAAAGAGGGCCAATCCAGTTCTTGACCCTCTTTTTTGCAGTGCCCGGTGACAAATTGGATGGCCTGAGCATGGTCGCGATGTGTCAGCGGGATACCTGCATAGGCGCTGCACCCTGCTGCTGCAGTGATGCCTGGTACAATTTGATAGCTTACACCGTGACTGGCCAGCACCTGTACTTCCTCACCACCACGACCATAAATAAAGGGGTCACCACCCTTAATGCGGCACACTTTCTTACCTTGTTGTGCCAACTCAACGAGCAGCTCATTAGTGCGCTCTTGTGGCACACTGTGGTCGCCTGCGCGTTTGCCCACGCAAATGAGCTCAGCGTCGCGTCGCACAAGCTCCATAATTTCATCTGATACCAAGTAGTCATATACCACCACATCGGCTTGCTGCATCAATTGCAGAGCTTTGAGGGTCAATAACTCAGGGTCGCCAGGGCCTGCGCCAACCACATACACTTCGCCTTGAGGGGGTAGGTTGTCATCAAGCATGGTGGTGAGCTGGTCACTGGCTTGTTCGATGTTGCCTTTTTGCACGGTGCTTACGACATTGGAATCAAACACCCGTTCCCAAAATTGACGGCGATCGTCAAAGCTTGTAAAACGTTGCTTTACTTGTTTTCGGAAGCTACCTACTAATTTGGCCAATGCGCCTATATGCTGAGGAATTAACGTTTCCAACTTTTCCCGTAGTCGGCGAGCCAATACCGGCGCAGTTCCTGCACTGGAAATAGCAATGGTGATTGGATCTCTATCCACGATAGAGGGGAAAATAAACCGGCATTTAGGTTGATCGTCGACAACATTGACGAAAATATTATGCTGTTCAGCGGCTTCGAATACTTGGGTATTTACGGTATCGTTATCAGTAGCAGCAATAATCAACATATAGCCAAGCACTTGCTCTGGCTGAAAATAAGCTCGTTGCAACGTTAATTTTTGCTGCTTTTCAAGGGCTTCAAGTTCAGCACAAAACTCGGGGGCAATAACCGTAACTTTAGCGCGTGCTTTGAGGAAAGCTTGTGACTTACGCAGTGCGACCTCGCCGCCGCCGATCACGAGTACCGGCTTGTCATCAAGTTTTGTAAAAATGGGTAAATATTGCACCACGCACCACCTAATTTGTTAACACCGAAAGCGACAATGTTTTATTGAGCTTAGAGAATGCAAGGATATAGGCAGCATTAACGGTTAAAAAATAATTTGTTCCAAGCTTATATAGCTAAAAGTTATATGCCGACTTGTGAAATGGCTTAAGGCAATAAGAATCAATATTAAGGCGCTATTTTAAGTAGATTAAAGTGATGAAATTGAAAGCGATAACGGCGATATAATCACTAAGCGCAGGACTAGGAGATGACCATGAGTGACGTTCACGATGCGCAGTTAGCGCTCGCTTGTTTAGATTACACCCGATTGCAAGAGCACGACAGTGAGGATGCAATGTGTCAATTTGTGGCGCAAATTAATACCGCCTATGCACTGCCCGCAGCGCTGTGCGTCTACCCACAATGGTTGCAGCTAACACGTCGCGAGCTCAATAATCGCAACTTACAACAAGTTCCGTTGGCCACAGTGACGAACTTTCCAACTGGTGACGAGGATTTGGCCACTGTTTTGGCGCAGACGCGTGAAGCGCTGCAATTGGGCGCCAATGAGATTGACTTGGTGCTACCTTATCGAGCGTTGCAGCAGGGCGACGAGCAAAAAGCTTTAGAATATGTATGTCAAAGCCGTGAACTCTGTGCCAATAAAGCGAAGCTAAAGGTGATTATTGAAAGTGGCGAATTGAGCTTGTCGCAAGTACGCATTGCCAGTCGCATTGCCATAGCTGGCGGCGCCGACTTTATTAAAACCAGCACCGGGAAAGTGGCTATTAATGCGACGCCAGAGGCCGTCGCGGTGATTTTTGACGAAGTTGCGCACGGTGAACGAGCAGTGGGTGTTAAAGTCTCTGGTGGCGTAAAAAACCTAAGCCAAGCGCAGTTATATCTGGATATGGCGGTAAACACTATGGGTGGAGCATGGTTGACGCCTTTTAACTTTCGTTTCGGGGCATCATCATTACTGGGTGAGTTGTACAACGTGTTATGAGTGACAGTGAAGCGGAAAAAATAGCGCTAGAGCATGATGCTGCGCGACGCTTTCTGCGCGCCTATGAGCGCTATTATCATATTCCGATGCGCCATATTTGGCACAATCAACCAGCGAAGCCCGATGTCAGTTGCTACATGGAAAGTGAGCGCTTAGATATCGAGATTGCGCATTTGTATGCCAACGAGCATGAAGCGATGGCCGTGCTTGGTCGACCTTTGAGCCTTGATATACAACGCCAGCTGGCGCAGTTGGCACTAAACCCAGATACAGAGCAGCTGCGCTATGCACTCTCTAAACTACTCAGTGCCAAGGCCGCCAAACGTTATGACAGCAAGCGCGTATGGCTGCTAATTCGTAATGCTAGCACGCTTTGGCATCATCAAGACTTTCTTGAAGTAAAGCCGCAGTTGGTCCTTGCACCAGGTCATCCATTCGAACAAATTTGGCTATTAACCGACTGGCAAGGCACGCATGAGCCATTACAGCTTTATAGCGCTAAATAAATCACAGCCACTACCTCTAAATTAATTTTCGGTGGCCTTTGTTTTGCTCTTGTTTTAGCGTCACTGGTCAGTATAATGGGCATCCACTTTGCAGGGGCGTAGTTCCAATTGGTAGAACAGCGGTCTCCAAAACCGACGGTTGGGAGTTCGAATCTCTCCGCCCCTGCCACTTTTCACAGACAAGTCTAAGTCTAAAAATCTGTTTTAAAGCATGTTTTTAAGGTTAGATTTGGATAGATTTACCCTGTCGTGTGACGGGGTTGTTGTGTCTGTATTTAAGGTATTAGGATTATGAGTGCAAATGTAGAAAACTCGTCAAGCCCGATGGACTTGGTAAAATGGCTTATCGCCATTGCGTTGCTGGCAGCAGCAGTAGTAGGCAACACCATGTATGGTGAAGAGTCTGCGTTAATTCGAGCTATTGGCGTGGTTGCTGCAATCGCCGTTGCCCTGGGTATTGCGGCAACGACAGGCAAAGGTCGCTCCTTCATCTCGTTTGCGAAAGAAGCTCGCATCGAAGTACGCAAAGTTGTTTGGCCAACACGCCAAGAAACCACACACACAACATTTATCGTGATGATCGCGACAGTGATTATGGCGCTTATCTTGTGGGGATTGGACGGAATTTTATTCCGCCTAGTGGGCTTTTTAACTGGATTGGAGATCTAATCCCATGACGGATGAGAACAAAGAAAAGAAATTACGTTGGTATGTAATCCAGGCTTTCTCAGGTTTTGAGAAGCGTGTTGCGCAAACCATCAAAGAGCACATCAAAATCCAAGGCCTTGAAGATAGCTTTGGTGAGGTGCTGGTGCCAACTGAAGAAGTAGTGGAAATGCGCGCCGGTCAAAAGCGCAAATCAGAACGTAAATTTTTTCCAGGTTACGTACTGGTAGAAATGGACATGAATGATGAGAGCTGGCACCTAGTGAACAGCACTCCTCGCGTGATGGGTTTCATTGGTGGTACTTCTGATCGTCCAGCACCAATCAGCAAGCGCGAAGCCGACCGCATTCTTAATCGTCTCGAAGAAAATGCTGAAGCGCCGAAGCCAGCCACCTTGTTTGAAGCAGGTGAAGTGGTTCGTGTTATTGATGGCCCATTTGCTGATTTCAACGGTGTGGTTGAAGAAGTGGATTACGAGAAAAGCCGCTTGAAAGTATCGGTACTTATCTTTGGTCGTTCTACCCCTGTTGAACTTGAATTTGGTCAGGTTGAACAAGACAAGTAAGTTGCTCGTAAAACACGCAAACTAATGTTGAAAAAGGCCGCTGACTAACTTATAATCAGCGGCCTTTTTGTAGCAGCTGAAAATGCTGGCTGCAAAATAGGTTTTTTATTAATTGGGAAGCCGTTTGAGTACGCGTCCTCGCGCGCACGAGGCTAAGACCCACCTAACGAGGTATAATCATGGCTAAAAAAGTTGAAGCTTTAATCAAGCTACAAGTTGCTGCTGGTATGGCTAACCCTAGTCCACCAGTAGGTCCTGCTCTAGGTCAACACGGTGTAAACATCATGGAATTCTGTAAAGCGTTCAACGCTCGTACAGAATCTCTAGAGAAAGGCGCTCCGGTTCCTGTAATCATCTCTGTTTACAATGACCGTTCTTTCACGTTTGACATGAAAACGCCACCTGCTGCTTACCTACTTAAGAAAGCTGCAGGCATTAAGTCTGGTTCAGGCCGTCCTAACACTGAAAAAGTGGGTACAGTTACTCGTGCTCAACTTGAAGAGATCGTTGAGATGAAGAAACCTGACCTTACAGCGGCTGATATGGACGCTGCGGTACGCACTATCGCAGGTTCTGCGCGTGCAATGGGCTTGAACGTAGAGGACTAAGATAATGGCAAAATTAACTAAACGTATGCGTACTATCCGCGAAAAAGTGGATGTCACTAAAGATTACGAAATCAACGAAGCTGTTGCACTTCTAAAAGAGCTAGCAACTGCTAAGTTCGTTGAAAGTGTTGACGTTGCTGTTAACCTTGGTATCGATGCACGTAAATCTGACCAAAACGTACGTGGTGCGACTGTACTTCCAAATGGTACTGGTCGTGACGTTCGCGTTGCTGTATTCACTTCAGGTGCTAATGCAGATGCAGCTAAAGAAGCTGGCGCGGATATCGTAGGTATGGAAGATCTTGCTGACAAAGTAAAAGCTGGCGAGATGGACTTTGACGTTGTTGTTGCTTCTCCAGATGCAATGCGCGTTGTTGGTCAACTAGGTCAAATCCTAGGTCCACGTGGTCTTATGCCTAACCCTAAAACTGGTACTGTAACACCTAATGTTGCTGAAGCAGTTAAAAACGCGAAAGCGGGTCAGGTTCGTTACCGCAACGACAAGAACGGTATCGTTCACTCTACCATTGGTAAAGTTGACTTCACTGCTGAACAGTTACAACAAAACCTTGAGTCTCTTATCGTAGCGCTTAAGAAGGCTAAGCCTTCACAAGCAAAAGGTACTTACATCAAGAAAGTAAGCATCTCGACTACTATGGGCGCAGGTGTTGCTGTTGACCAAAACTCACTAAGCACGCAAGTAGCGTAATTTAGGAGTTTACGTGGCGCGATTTTTATACTATAATTTCGCGCCATTTTGTTGAGTATTGCACTCAACAATCAACGAATTCGGGTTGAAGCCAACGTTGTTGGCTTCCGTCCAAGACCGTAGGTGCAGTCACGTATTGCTTAATTTCCTACGTAGACGGTGTGAATCCCAGCTAGATTTTTCCTAATCTTCTGGCTCTCGCCGTAACAAGCAGCTCCGTCATGATGATGGAGTAGAGTAAAACTGAGGTATTTCGGTATCTCACTGAACCAGGAGTAACACCCATGGCTTTAAATCTTCAAGACAAAAAAGCAATTGTTGCTGAAGTCAACGAAGCTGCCAAAGGTGCTCTATCTGCAGTAGTTGCAGATTCTCGTGGTGTAACTGTTGACGCTATCACTTCACTTCGTAAAGAAGCTCGTGAAGCAGGTGTATGGATGAAAGTCGTTCGTAACACGCTAGCTAAACGCGCTATCGAAGGGACTGATTACGAGTGTCTTAACGATTCACTAGTAGGCCCTAGCCTAATCGCTTTCTCTTCTGAGCACCCAGGTGCTGCAGCGCGTATCTTCACAGATTTCGCAAAGAGTAACGAAGCATTTGAGCTTAAAACGGCTGTATTTGACGGTGAAATCGTAGATGTAGATATGCTAGCTAAGCTACCTACATACGACGAAGCAGTTGCACGTCTAATGAGCGCTATGAAAGAAGCTTCTGCAGGCAAGTTGGCAAAAACTCTTGCTGCAGTTCGCGACCAGAAACAAGAACAAGCTGCTTAATTTTTATTTATAAGCTATTGTTCTTTATCGGTGTAATGAATTTAATGAACCCTCGGGTTCGAGAATATTAGGAAATTTATAATGTCTGTAACTAAAGACCAAATCCTTGACGCTATTGCTGAAATGTCAGTAATGGAAGTTGTTGAACTAGTTGAAGCAATGGAAGAAAAATTCGGCGTAACTGCTGCTGCTGCTGTTGTTGCTGCTGGTCCTGCTGAAGCTGCTGAAGAGAAGACTGAGTTCGACGTAATCCTAGCTGGCGCTGGCGGTAACAAAGTTGCTGCTATCAAAGCGGTACGTGGCGCAACAGGTCTTGGCCTTAAAGAAGCTAAAGCACTTGTTGAATCAGCTCCTGCACCTATCAAAGAAGGTGTTTCTAAGGAAGAAGCTGAAGCACTTAAGAAAGATCTTGAAGAAGCTGGTGCTGAAGTTGAGATCAAGTAATCTAGCGTATGCTAGGTTCGCTGCCTGAGTAATCAGGCAAGGGCTGGTGATTATTTAATCACCGGCCCTTTTGCGCTATAGAGCGAAAATTTGCTCCAGGGTGCTCTAAACCTAAATTTCACTTTTATTTTCAATTGGTTACATAACTTCATTGGCAATAGCAGTGACATTTAGGAACAACAATTCTAAATGTTGTAAATATTGGCATAGATGCCAGTTATGTCTGTTCTTACAAGAACAGGTAGGGTCAAAGATCAGCAAGCTGAGGAACCCCATGGCTTACTCTTATTCTGAAAAGAAACGTATCCGTAAGGATTTTGGTAAACGTCCACAGGTTTTGGACGTACCTTTCTTACTGCAAATGCAGTTAGAATCGTTTAAAAAATTCTTAACTCCGGACGCTGACGGCGATTTCGGTTTGGAAGCTGCCTTCCGCTCCGTTTTCCCGATTAAAAGCTATTCGGGCAACTCTGAGCTTCAATACGTAAGTTATCGTATTGGTGAGCCAGTGTTCGATGTTAAAGAATGTCAAATCCGCGGTGTGACTTATTCTGCTCCACTTCGCGTAAAACTTCGTCTTGTGCTTATGGACAAAGAAGCACCTGGCACAGTTAAAGACATCAAAGAGCAAGAAGTTTACATGGGCGAAATTCCGCTCATGACTGACACAGGTACCTTTGTTATCAATGGTACTGAGCGTGTTATCGTTTCTCAGCTACACCGTTCACCTGGTGTATTCTTTGATAACGACCGCGGTAAAACGCACTCCTCTGGTAAGGTGCTTTATAACGCTCGCGTTATTCCTTATCGTGGTTCATGGCTCGACTTTGAATTCGACGCTAAAGATAATCTCTACGTACGTATCGACCGTCGCCGTAAGTTGCCGTCGTCGATCATTTTGCGCGCGCTTGATTACTCAACAGAAGAAATTCTTAATATCTTCTTTGAAACCACTACCTTTGAGGTGAGTGACGGTAAAGTTCTCATGGAACTTGTGCCTGCGCGTCTACGTGGTGAAACCGCAGCCTTTGACATTAAAGGCGAAGATGGCGAAGTCTTGGTAGAACAAGGCCGTCGTATTACTGCGCGTCACATCAAGAGCATCGAGAAAAAAGGCATCAAGCAGCTAGAAGTACCGCATGAGTACGTCATCGGTCGAGTATTAGCGAAAAACTATGTTGATGAGTCAACAGGTGAAGTAATCGCCAATGCCAACGATGAACTATCGCTTGAGCTAATGGCTGAGCTTGTTAAAGCAGGTCACACCGAAATTGCTACTTTATATATCAATGAAGTAGACAGCGGCTCTTACATGTCAGATACCGTTCGTATCGACTCAACTACAAATCGCCTTGAGGCCTTGGTAGAAATCTACCGCATGATGCGCCCAGGTGAGCCGCCGACAAAAGAAGCTGCAGAAGCGCTATTTGAAAACTTATTCTTTACCGATGAGCGCTATGATCTATCAACCGTAGGTCGTATGAAGTTCAACAGCCGCGTTGGTTATGACACCGACGAAGGCCCAGGCACCTTGTCTAAAGAAGACATCGTGGCTGTGATGAAAGTGCTTATCGATATCCGTAACGGTAAAGGCGATGTTGATGACATCGACCACCTTGGTAACCGTCGTATCCGCTCTGTGGGTGAAATGGCAGAAAACCAGTTCCGTGTCGGTCTAGTTCGTGTTGAGCGTGCTGTACGTGAGCGTCTAAGCCTTGGTGACCTTGATGCCATCATGCCGCAAGATCTTATCAACGCCAAGCCAATTTCGGCAGCGGTGAAAGAGTTCTTCGGTTCATCACAGCTTTCTCAATTTATGGACCAAAACAACCCGCTATCAGAAGTTACGCACAAGCGTCGTATTTCTGCATTAGGTCCGGGTGGTCTTACGCGTGAGCGTGCAGGCTTCGAAGTACGTGACGTACACGTAACGCACTACGGTCGCGTATGTCCAATCGAAACGCCTGAAGGTCCAAACATCGGTCTAATTAACTCATTGTCTACGTATGCACGTACCAATGACTTTGGTTTCCTAGAAACACCTTACCGTAAAGTGGTTGATGGTGCGGTTACCGACGAGGTTGATTACCTTTCTGCTATCGAAGAAGGTCAGTTCGTTATTGCTCAGGCAAATGCTGACTTAAACGATGACAACGGATTTGTAGAAGAACTGATTACTTGTCGTCACAAAGGTGAGTCGACCTTGATGCCGCGTGATGACATCCAGTATATGGACGTTTCGCCACAACAGGTTATTTCAGTCGCTGCTGCGCTTATCCCATTCCTAGAGCACGATGATGCGAACCGTGCATTGATGGGATCGAACATGCAACGTCAGGCTGTACCAACACTACGTGCTGATAAGCCACTAGTAGGTACAGGTATCGAGCTTACCCTTGCGAAAGACTCAGGTGTAACTATCGTTGCTAAGCGTGGTGGTGTGGTTGATTACGCTGATGCGAGCCGTATCGTTATCAACGTAAATGAAGATGAGCGTGTACCTGGCGAAGCGGGTATCGACATCTACAACCTAACTAAGTACACCCGTTCTAACCAGAACACCTGTATCAACCAAAAGCCAACTTGTATGGTTGGTGAGCCAATTGTACGTGGTGACGTACTTGCTGATGGTCCGTCAACAGACCTTGGCGACTTGGCGTTGGGTCAAAACTTACGCGTGGCATTCATGCCTTGGAATGGTTACAACTTCGAGGATTCAATCCTCCTTTCAGAGAATGTTGTAAAAGAAGATCGTCTAACGACTATCCACATCCAAGAGCTTCAGTGTATTGCTCGTGATACTAAGCTTGGGCCGGAAGAAATCACTGCTGATATCCCGAACGTGGGTGAGTCTGCACTGGGCAAGCTAGATGAGTCTGGCGTTGTTTACATCGGTGCAGAAGTGAAAGGCGGCGACATTTTAGTAGGTAAAGTAACACCTAAAGGTGAAACTCAGCTTACGCCAGAAGAGAAGCTACTGCGTGCCATCTTTGGTGAGAAAGCGTCTGACGTTAAAGACAGCTCGCTACGTGTACCAAACTCAGTATCAGGTACCGTAATCGACGTACAAGTCTTCACCCGTGACGGTGTAGAAAAAGACAAACGTGCGCTTGAAATCGAAGAAATGCAGCTTCGTGAAGCGAAAAAAGACTTCAACGAAGAGTTCAAGATCCTTGAAGAAGGTGTGTTAAGCCGTGCTCGTGGTCTATTGACCGGCGCAGGCATGGATGCAGCCAGCCTTGAAGGCCTCGCTGCTGATAAACTATTAACACAAAGCCTAGCTGATGAAGGCAAGCAAGCAGAACTTGAGCAACTAGCAGCGCAGTACGATGAGCTAAAAGCTGAGTACGATAAGAAGTTTGAAACGAAACGTCGCAAGATCACTCAAGGTGATGACTTAGCACCAGGCGTATTGAAGATTGTGAAGGTTTACCTAGCGGTTAAACGTCGCATCCAGCCAGGTGATAAGATGGCGGGTCGTCACGGTAACAAAGGTGTTATCTCGACTATCGTACCTGTAGAAGACATGCCTTACGATGAGAAAGGCCGTACCGTTGATATCGTATTGAACCCGCTGGGCGTACCATCGCGTATGAACATCGGTCAGATCCTAGAGACTCACATGGGTCTTGCGGCACGCGGTATCGGTGAGCGTATTGAAGAAATGATGAAAGAGCAGCGTGAGCTTCACGAACTGCGTGAATTCATCAAGAAAGCTTACGAACTGGGTGAATGTCGCCAGCAAGTAGACATCGCTAGCTTCTCTGATGACGAAGTTCGTCGCCTAGCAGAGAATCTAAAAGGCGGTCTACCGATTGCTACTCCTGCATTTGACGGTGCTCGCGAAAGCGAAATCAAGGAAATGTTGGAGCTCGGTGGTTACCCATCAAGCGGTCAGGTAACGCTGTATGATGGTCGTACTGGCGATCAGTTTGAGCGTCAAGTAACCGTTGGTTACATGTACATGCTGAAACTGAACCACCTTGTTGATGACAAGATGCACGCGCGTTCTACTGGCTCATACAGCCTAGTAACGCAGCAGCCGCTAGGTGGTAAAGCACAGTTCGGTGGTCAGCGCTTCGGTGAGATGGAAGTCTGGGCACTAGAAGCGTACGGCGCGGCTTATACCCTGCAAGAGATGTTGACTGTGAAGTCGGATGACGTGAATGGTCGTACTAAGATGTATAAGAACATCGTTGACGGTAACCACAAGATGGAACCGGGTATGCCAGAATCATTCAACGTATTGTTGAAAGAAATCCGTTCACTCGGTATCAACATCGAGCTGGAAGAAGAATAAGCCGGTCGGGCGCAAGGCGCCCAAACCTGCGAACAAATAAATGGGCGGCTTGCCGCCCTCGAGATTAACCTCCGACAGGAGAGCTAAGGTGAAAGACTTACTTAAGTTTCTGAAGCAACAAAATAAGACCGAAGAATTCGATGCAATTCGCATTGGTCTTGCTTCGCCGGACATGGTGCGTTCATGGTCATATGGTGAAGTAAAGAAACCTGAGACCATTAACTACCGTACTTTCAAGCCTGAGCGTGACGGCTTATTCTGTGCCCGTATTTTCGGCCCAGTGAAAGATTACGAGTGTTTGTGTGGTAAATACAAGCGCTTGAAGCACCGTGGTGTTATTTGTGAAAAGTGTGGCGTTGAAGTAACGCTAACCAAAGTGCGTCGTGACCGTATGGGTCACATTGAGCTGGCAAGCCCAGTGGCACACATTTGGTTCCTAAAATCACTGCCATCGCGTATCGGCTTAATGCTTGATATGACGCTTCGTGACATCGAGCGTGTGCTGTACTTCGAATCATTCGTGGTAACCGAACCCGGTATGACGACGCTTGAGCGTGGTCAGCTTTTAGGTGAAGAAGAGTACCTTGATGCTCTTGAAGAGCACGGTGATGAATTTGAAGCGAAGATGGGTGCAGAAGCGGTACTTGATCTTCTTAAAGAACTCGACCTAGGTCAGCTGATTGCAGAAATGCGCGAAGAGCTACCAACTATCAACTCTGAAACCAAGCGTAAGAAAATTACCAAGCGTTTGAAGTTGATGGAATCATTCCACCAGTCAGGTAACAACCCTGAGTGGATGGTAATGAGCGTTCTTCCAGTGCTACCGCCTGATCTACGTCCACTTGTACCACTAGACGGCGGTCGTTTTGCGACTTCAGATCTAAACGACCTTTATCGTCGTGTGATCAACCGTAACAACCGTTTGAAGCGCCTTCTCGATTTAGCCGCGCCAGACATCATCGTACGCAACGAAAAGCGTATGCTGCAAGAAGCGGTGGATGCGCTCCTTGATAACGGTCGTCGTGGTCGTGCTATTACCGGTTCTAACAAGCGTCCACTTAAGTCGCTTGCAGACATGATCAAAGGTAAGCAAGGTCGTTTCCGTCAAAACCTTCTTGGTAAGCGTGTTGACTACTCAGGCCGTTCTGTAATTACCGTAGGTCCTACACTGAAACTACACCAGTGTGGTCTGCCTAAGAAAATGGCTCTTGAGCTATTCAAGCCTTTCATCTACGGCAAACTTGAGCGCCGTGGTATGGCGACAACCATCAAAGCAGCGAAGAAGATGGTTGAGCGCGAAGTACCAGAGGTTTGGGACGTACTAGACGAAGTTATTCGTGAACACCCAGTGCTACTTAACCGTGCACCCACCCTTCACCGTTTGGGTATCCAGGCGTTTGAGCCGGTACTTATCGAAGGTAAAGCGATTCACCTGCACCCATTGGTGTGTGCGGCGTATAACGCTGACTTCGACGGTGACCAAATGGCGGTTCACGTACCATTAACGCTAGAAGCGCAGCTAGAAGCACGCGCGTTGATGATGTCAACCAACAACATTCTTTCGCCTGCGAACGGTGAGCCAATCATCGTACCTTCACAGGACGTTGTTTTGGGTCTTTACTACATGACCCGTGACCGCATTAATGCCAAAGGTGAAGGCCTGGTATTTAAAGACGCGAAAGAAGCTGAAAAAGCCTATCGTACTGGTACTGCCGAGCTACATGCTCGAGTAAAAGTACGGATGACAGAAACGGTAATCGAAGAAGACGGTAGCACTGAAGAAGTGACCGGCGTTATCGATACCACTGTTGGTCGTGCTATTTTCTCGTTGATCATGCCTAAAGGCTTACCTTTCTCACTGGTTAACCGTGCGTTAGGTAAGAAGCAAATCTCCGGTATGCTTAATGAGTGTTACCGTCGTCTAGGCTTGAAAGACACCGTAGTGTTTGCTGACCAAGTGATGTACACCGGTTTCCACTATGCGATGAAATCGGGTGTATCAATCGGCATCAACGACATGGAAATCCCGCCGGTTAAAACCGAGATCATCGATGCAGCGGAAGCTGAGGTTGCCGAAATCAACCAACAATTCCAGTCTGGTCTTGTCACAGCGGGTGAGAAGTACAACAAAGTTATCGATATTTGGTCACGTGTGAACGAAAACTTATCACGCGAAATGATGGCGAACTTATCGAAAGACACTGTCATCAATGCTGAGGGTAACGAAGAAGAGCAAGACTCATTCAACTCAGTGTTTATGATGGCCGACTCGGGCGCACGGGGTAGTGCCGCTCAGATTCGTCAGCTAGCGGGTATGCGTGGTCTAATGGCTCGTCCAGATGGTTCAATCATCGAAACGCCCATTACCGCGAACTTCCGTGAAGGTCTAAACGTACTTCAGTACTTCATCTCAACGCACGGTGCGCGTAAAGGTCTTGCCGATACCGCATTGAAGACAGCGAACTCGGGTTACCTAACGCGTCGTCTCGTAGACGTAGCGCAAGACTTGGTAATCAATGAGAGCGACTGTGGCACTGAAGATGGTCTAACTATGAAGCCACTTATTGAAGGTGGTGACGTAGTAGAGCCGCTACGCGAGCGTGTACTAGGGCGTGTAGTTGCTGAAGACGTACTTAAGCCAGGCACTGAGGAAGTGTTGGTTGAGCGTAACATCATGCTTGACGAGAAGCTGTGTGACCTACTTGAAGAGCACTCAGTGGATGAAGTACGTGTTCGTTCTGTTATCACCTGTGACAATGACTTTGGTGTATGTGCTAAATGTTACGGTCGTGACTTGGCTCGTGGCCATATCATCAACCCAGGTGAAGCGGTCGGTGTTATTGCAGCACAGTCAATCGGTGAGCCAGGTACACAGCTTACCATGCGTACCTTCCACATCGGTGGTGCAGCATCGCGGGCATCTGCAGAGAACAGCGTACAAGTTAAAAACAATGGTCGTCTGAAACTTCACAACGCGAAATATGTGTTGAATTCAGAAGGCAAGATCGTTATCACTTCACGTTCTACCGAGATCACCATCATTGATGAGCATGGTCGTGAGAAAGAGCGTTATAAAGTACCTTACGGTGCAGTGTTAACGGTACAAGATGGTGCCGAAGTGAAAGGCAACGACATCGTAGCGATGTGGGACCCGCACAGTCACCCAATCATCATCGAGCACGAGTCAAAAGTATCGTTCAGCGATATCGATGACTCTAACACCGAAGCTCAGACCGACGAGTTGACTGGTCTAACGCGTGTGGTTGTTAAAGACCTAGCCAAGGTGAATGCGAAAGAGCCTAAGCTTATCATTGAGAATGAAGAGCGCGGCCTGCAAGAGATTCGCCTACCGTCATTCACCACCATTGAGGTGAGCGATGGCGCTACGGTGAACCCAGGTGATGTGCTTGCACGTATCCCGCAGGAAGGTTCGAAAACTCGTGATATTACCGGTGGTCTACCACGTGTTGCTGACCTATTCGAAGCGCGTAAGCCGAAAGATCCAGCCATCCTAGCAGAGATCTCAGGTACGGTAAGCTTTGGTAAAGAAACCAAAGGTAAGAAGCGTCTTGTAATCACCCCAGCGGAAGGTGATGCATACGAAGAGATGATTCCAAAGTGGCGTCAGCTTAACGTGTTCGAAGGTGAGACAGTGAGCAAAGGTGAAGTAATCGCCGATGGTCCAGAGTCTCCACATGATATCCTTCGTCTACGTGGTGTGACCGATGTTGCTAACTACATCGTTAATGAAGTGCAAGACGTTTACCGTCTGCAAGGTGTAAAGATTAACGATAAGCACATCGAAACTGTTATTCGTCAGATGCTACGTAAATGTATCATCCTCGACGGTGGCGACACTGAATTCCTAGCCGGTGAACAGGTTGAAGTTGCACGCGTAAGCATCGCAAACCGTGAACTTGAAGCCGAAGGTAAGATCCCAGCGAAGTATGAAATTCAGCTAATGGGTATTACCAAAGCGTCATTGGCAACCGAATCATTCATTTCAGCAGCCTCGTTCCAGGAGACGACACGTGTCCTAACTGAAGCCGCTGTAAATGGTAAGAGCGATGAACTTCGCGGTCTGAAAGAAAACGTAATCGTGGGTCGCTTGATCCCAGCCGGTACTGGCTTTGCGTATCACCAAGATCGCCAAAATCGTCGTAAACAGAATGCAGAGGAACTGCTTGAGCCAACAGTAAGTGCCGAGGAAGCAACCCAAGCACTGACTGATGCACTTAATGCAGATTTGTCTGGCGACCAAGAATAACCGCTTAATTTCATAATTAAGTCACGCTGAGGGCGGTATAATACCGCTCTCGGCGTTGTTTTGGTTGACAGGCTAAACTTTGCTCATTAAAATTCCGCCACCCTTTTACTCGCTGGTGTTATCGCAGTGTGTAAATTGGGCGGAATTTTTAATTTCAGTAGTAACTTTAATTTTTCATCAGGAGCTATTTGATGGCAACTATTAACCAGCTAGTGCGCAAGCCACGTCGCAGCAAGGTTACAACTAGTAACTCAGCCGCGCTTAAGGCATGTCCACAAAAGCGTGGTGTATGTACTCGTGTATATACCACTACTCCTAAGAAACCAAACTCGGCTCTACGTAAAGTAGCCCGTGTACGTTTAACAAACGGTTTCGAAGTAACATCTTACATCGGTGGTGAAGGCCACAACCTTCAAGAGCACAGTGTAATCCTTATCCGTGGTGGTCGTGTTAAAGACTTACCTGGTGTACGTTTCCACACTGTTCGCGGTGCACTTGACTGTGCCGGCGTAAATGACCGTAAACAAGGTCGTTCTAAGTACGGTGCAAAACGTCCTAAGGGCTAATGGTTCTCCGTTAGTAAGGCCAAGCACTTAAGTTTTAATTAAATATTAGTTTTGGGAATCTGTTCAAAAAACAGACCTGAAGAAATCGGAGAGATAAAATGCCTAGAAGACGCGTAATAGGTCAACGTAAAATTCTTCCAGATCCTAAGTTCGGATCAGAATTACTTGCAAAGTTCGTCAACGTAGTAATGCTTGACGGCAAAAAGTCTACTGCTGAAAACATCGTTTATGGTGCGCTAGACGTGGCTGCTGAGAAATCAGGCAAACCGCACCTAGAAATCTTTGAGTCTGCACTTGAAAACGTTCGCCCACAGGTAGAGGTTAAATCTCGCCGTGTAGGTGGTTCAACGTACCAAGTACCAGTTGAAGTTCGTCCAGTTCGCCGCAACGCACTAGGTATGCGTTGGTTGGTTGAAGCTGCACGTAAGCGTGGTGAAAAATCTATGGGCCTTCGTCTGGCTCAAGAGATGATCGACGCAGCTGATAACAAAGGCACTGCGGTTAAGAAACGTGAAGACGTTCACCGTATGGCTGAAGCGAACAAAGCATTCGCTCATTACCGTTGGTAATCTGTCCTTAACCTTTAAGAGGATTATATGGCACGTACAACTCCAATTGAGCGCTACCGCAATATCGGTATTTGTGCTCACGTAGATGCAGGTAAAACCACCACGACGGAACGTGTACTTTTTTACACGGGCCTATCTCACAAAATTGGTGAGGTACACGATGGTGCTGCAACTATGGACTGGATGGAGCAAGAGCAGGAGCGTGGTATTACTATCACGTCTGCTGCGACCACTTGTTTCTGGAAAGGGATGGACGCGCAATTTGACGACCATCGCATCAATATCATCGATACTCCGGGACACGTAGACTTCACCATTGAAGTTGAGCGTTCACTGCGTGTACTTGATGGTGCTGTTGTCGTGCTTTGTGCTTCATCAGGTGTACAGCCACAGACAGAAACCGTCTGGCGTCAGGCCAATAAATACGAAGTTCCACGTATGATCTTCGTAAATAAAATGGACCGTATTGGCGCCGACTTTTTGTCGGTTGTAGATCAGGTGAAAACCCGTCTGGGTGCAACTCCTGTTCCGATTCAGCTGCCTATTGGTGCTGAAGAAGACTTTAAAGGTGTAATTGATCTTATCAAGATGAAAGCCATCAACTGGAACGAAGCGGACCAGGGGATGTCATTTACATTTGAGGAGATCCCGGCAGAGCTTCAAGACCAAGCCGAAGAATACCGCTCACTTCTTGTGGAAGCGGCGGCTGAGGCCAATGAAGAGCTAATGGACAAATATTTAGAAGAAGGTGAGCTCAGCGAAGCTGAGATCAAGCAAGGCCTTCGTGCTCGTACTCTAAGCAACGAAATTGTGCTGATGAGTTGCGGCAGTGCGTTCAAGAACAAAGGCGTGCAAGCGATGCTTGATGCCGTGATTGAATACATGCCTTCACCTACCGAAGTTAAACCGATTCAAGGTGTTCTTGATGATGGCGAGACTGAAGACACGCGTCCAGCAGATGACAAAGCGCCTTTCTCAGCATTGGCCTTTAAAATTGCTACCGACCCGTTCGTAGGCACGCTAACCTTCTTCCGTGTGTACTCAGGCACAGTTGCCCAGGGTGACACGGTATATAACCCAGTTAAATCAAAGCGTGAGCGCTTCGGTCGTATCGTCCAGATGCACTCAAACTCACGTGAAGAGATCAAAGAAGTTCGTGCCGGCGATATCGCCGCTGCGATTGGTCTCAAAGACGTAACAACAGGTGATACCCTGTGTGACGGGAATGCAATCATTACGCTAGAGCGTATGGAATTCCCAGAGCCGGTGATCTCTGTTGCGGTAGAGCCCAAAACCAAGGCAGACCAGGAAAAGATGGGTATCGCGCTAGGTAAACTAGCGGCAGAAGATCCTTCTTTCCGCGTACAAACAGACGAAGAATCTGGCCAGACTATTATCTCTGGTATGGGTGAATTACACCTCGATATTATCGTCGACCGTATGAAGCGTGAATTCAAAGTTGAATGTAACGTTGGTAAACCTCAGGTTGCCTACCGTGAGGCGATTCGTTCAGCCGTTAAGGTTGAGGGTAAGTTTGTTCGTCAATCGGGTGGTCGTGGCCAATATGGTCATGTTTGGGTCAAACTTGAACCGCTTGATATTAGCGATGAAGAAGCACCAACATTCGAGTTCGTTAACGAAATCGTTGGTGGTACTGTACCGAAGGAATATATTCCAGCGGTAGAAAAAGGTCTCCACGAGCAGATGGAGCAAGGTGTTCTTGCTGGTTATCCGCTTCTGGGCGTTAAAGCGACGTTATTCGATGGCTCGTTCCACGATGTCGACTCCAACGAAATGGCCTTTAAGATCGCAGGTGCAATGGCAATGCGTAACGGCGCGCTTGAAGCGAACCCCGTGTTGTTAGAGCCTATCATGAAGGTAGAAGTGATCACTCCTGAAGCAAACATGGGTGATGTTGTAGGCGACCTAAACCGTCGTCGCGGTATGATCGAAGGAATGGAAGAGGCACCAGGCGGCTTAAAACAAGTGAATGCCGAAGTACCGCTTTCAGAAATGTTCGGTTATGCAACTGACTTACGATCAGCTACACAAGGTCGTGCCTCGTACTCGATGGAATTCCTCAAGTACGCAGAAGCGGCTAAAAATGTGGCTGATGGAATTATTGCAGCTCGCGCTGTTAAGTAATTTGAGTTCGGTCCGATCTTCGGGTCGGACTTTAATTTCTTTATAGGAATTTTGAAAATGGCAAAAGAAAAGTTTGAACGTTCGAAACCGCACGTAAACGTAGGTACAATCGGCCACGTTGACCACGGTAAAAC
>NZ_SGPG01000024.1:0-68291 GCF_004208955.1 Pseudoalteromonas sp. CO325X | reverse complement strand
CTTTGCTCCCGTTCAGGGCTGCGCATTCTACGCCTTCCTGATTTTGTGTCAACACTTAATTTTAAGTTTTTTAATTCACTTTAAACTAAGTTTTATTTGACTCCCTAACACTGAGTTTAGCTCGTTATCCGTTGCTGTCTGCCGTGTCAGTGGGAGCGCATTATAGGGAGAAACAAAATCAACGCAACCCCTTTTTTAAAGAAAATTGCAAAAAACATTACCTCAAGATACTCCCCACAACTTAACCACCACTTACCCACAAAACTGTGTGGATAACACTGTTTTCGAACATAAACTAACCGATTATGTGGCTCTTTTATCTATATACCCCAATTCACTAAAAATCTCGCGACCTATGTGCTAGATTGCCGCGCTATTCTCATACTAACTAAAGGTACACGTGTTATGACCGAAATCGCTAATGCTATTAGCGGCCTTATTTGGGGGCATGTGCTGGTATATTTGCTAATCGCTGCTGGCCTATTCTTTACTGTTCGATTGGGCTTTATTCAATTTAGAGACTTTGGCCATACTTTTAAGGTTATGTTTAACAGCCGTCAAGGTGCGCAAGGTGGGATATCCTCATTTCAAGCATTTTGTACGTCACTCGCTGCACGCGTTGGCACCGGCAATATGGCCGGGGTGGGTGTAGCTCTGTATTTAGGTGGTGCTGGTGCGATATTTTGGATGTGGCTTATTGCTTTAATTGGTATGGCCACAAGTTTTGCCGAAAGCACATTAGCTCAAGCGTATAAAGTGAAGGATGAACACGGCAATTTTCGTGGTGGTCCGGCCTACTACATGGAAAAAGGCTTGGGTAAACGCTGGATGGGCGTTGCTTTTTCATTATGCTTAATTCTTGCATTTGGTCTGGTGTTCAATGCCGTACAAGCAAACTCTATTGCGGCGGCTTTTAATGAGGCCTTTGCTATCCCTAACTACGTTGTCGGCATCGCCTTAGTTATAGGCTCTGGCTTTGTCATATTCGGTGGCTTAAAAACCATTGCTCGCTTTGCAGAATTGGTTGTGCCCTTTATGGCACTGGCTTACTTAATACTAGCACTATATGTGTGCGCGGTTAATCTTGAGCAGCTTCCTCAGGTCTTTATGGTCGTTATCAACCATGCGTTTGGTATTGAGCAAGCCGGAGCGGGTGCCATTGGCTATGGAGTTATGCAGGCGATGATCCAAGGCATAAAACGCGGCTTATTCTCTAACGAAGCCGGTATGGGTAGTGCGGCTAATGCTGCGGCAACAGCTACCCCCAATCCACCGCACCCTGCATCCCAAGGTTACGTACAAATGTTAGGAGTGTTTATCGATACTATAGTGATCTGCTCCGCCACCGCCGCGCTTATATTGCTCTCAGGGCAGCTGGCACCTGGCTCTGGTTTGACTGGGATCGCTCTAACACAAAATGCCTTAGTTACACACGTTGGTGAATGGGGCGCTATTTTTGTAGCCGTTGCCATCCTATTTTTTGCTTTCACTTCCATTGTTGCAAATTACTCTTACGCAGAAACTAACCTGTTATTTTTGGAACATAATCACGAGAAAGGTATGCTGATTTTCCGCGCCTTGGTATTGGCTATGGTGATGTTTGGTTCTTTAGGTGAGATAAAGATCGTGTGGACCCTCGCCGATATCTCAATGGGGATGATGGCCATTATTAATGTCATTGCATTGTTTATGCTTTCGGGCGTCGTGATTTGGCTGAGTAAGGATTACCAACAACAACGAAAACAAGGTATCGTACCCACCTTTAATAAAAACAAACACCCCAAGTTAGCAAAAGAAGTCGACCCCGACTCTTGGTAAAAAAAGGAGCTTCACGCTCCTTTTTTTGTATTTAAGGCAGCTGTGCCCCTAGTTTTGCTAGTGCTATTTGAAGCTCAGCAATTATTTCGTCAGTGCTTTGCTTAGAAAGGTCATTCAGCGAGCCAATCAATGAACTGTTTTGCTCATAGCTGGTTGATACTATTGCTAAGTTATTGGTATCAACGATGCGCGAAGTGATCTCAACTTGATGGAAAGCTTGAGAGCGATTGGCATGATTACTAATCACCTCCCCCTCTATCACACCGTCCGCGTTCACCTTTTTAGCCAGTTCAAAAAGCGCTTCTCGCGGGTGTTGCTCATATTGCTCTTGCAAATCATGCTGTTTAAGCAGCATATCGACATTGTAACTAGGGATAACAGTGATCCCAGCGAGCGTGCTCAATTGGTAATCTATACGCTTGCTTACTGTGCGCTCGCTACTGTCTCCGCTAAATGGCGCAACAATCACAGTATGCCACTGCTGCTGCTCATAACGTGGGTTAAATTTAACTGAGGTGCACGAGCACAACAAGACAATAATAGGGAAAAGTAGGGATATCCGTTTCATTTGTATAACGACCATGACATTAAACTGACTGCCAATATACAAAATAACTGTAAGAAAAAAAAGAATTTATTATGGAGGCGGAACCCGGAGTCGAACCGAGGTAGACGGATTTGCAATCCGCTGCATAGCCACTCTGCCATTCCGCCGTAGAGATATGATTTTAGCATGTTATTAAGAATTGGAGCGAGTAACGAGGTTCGAACTCGTGACCTCAACCTTGGCAAGGTTGCGCTCTACCAGCTGAGCTATACTCGCAATCCTAATATATAAGTGCCACCTTATACTCATTGCCGAAGCAATGTTAGAAAATGGTGCCCGGGGCCGGACTTGAACCGGCACGCTGTTACCAGCGAGGGATTTTAAATCCCTTGTGTCTACCAATTCCACCACCCGGGCGGATGGCTGACATGCTGTCATACACACGTTAAGTAGATTGGAGCGAGTAACGAGGTTCGAACTCGTGACCTCAACCTTGGCAAGGTTGCGCTCTACCAGCTGAGCTATACTCGCAATCCTAACTGTATAAGAGCTAACTTATACTCATTGCCGAAGCAATATTAGCAAATGGTGCCCGGGGCCGGACTTGAACCGGCACGCTGTTACCAGCGAGGGATTTTAAATCCCTTGTGTCTACCAATTCCACCACCCGGGCTCGGGTTGCTATACGCGTGTGGAAGCGTTGAGATATGGAGGCGGAACCCGGAGTCGAACCGAGGTAGACGGATTTGCAATCCGCTGCATGGCCACTCTGCCATTCCGCCATCAATGATTGGAGCGAGTAACGAGGTTCGAACTCGTGACCTCAACCTTGGCAAGGTTGCGCTCTACCAGCTGAGCTATACTCGCATCATTGAACACTGTTTATAACGCTTAGTTAAAGCAGTGCTGGGCTAGCGCCCTCTCAACACCGACGCATTCTACAGAGATTATTAAACGCGTCAATACAAAAAATATGGGTTTTGAATCGTTTGCTTAATTTTTATCTAAAACGGCGTGTTATTATACATTTAGCCTTCTTTAGCGAAGAAGCTATGGCGCGCAGCCATGAGATACTGCACCATAGAGCCAAAGGTCAGAATAGTCGCTATGTATAATAGAATATAACTCAAAGTCACCATCCAAGGCTGAAATTGCCAAATCAGGCCAATAATGGCGAGCATTTGCGCTGCTGTTTTCACCTTACCAAGTTGGGATACCGCTACCTCACCACGCTTACCCTGCTCCGCCATCCACTCTCTTAAAGCCGAGATCACTATTTCGCGGCCGATAATAATCAACGCCGGCACGGTCATCCACGCACTTTGATAGTGGCCAACTAACACTACCAGGGCTGCACTGACCATTACTTTATCGGCAACAGGGTCTAAAAAGGCACCGAACGGCGTCGACTGATTTAAACGCCGAGCTAGATAGCCATCAAGGATATCGGTGATCGACGCTAGCCAAAATACAAATGCTGCTGCGAAAAACGCCCATTGACTTGGTAGATAGAAGATAAATAAAAAAATTGGGATTAAACACAACCTAAAGGCTGTTAGGGTATTGGGAATGTTCCACATAACTACTAGGCGTTCTTAGCGTTTTCTTTTCAGTAATATTCGCACGAAGGGCTATGCCTTGTCATGCAAATGGTTAAATATCTTTTCCGCCATCGCGGGACTGATCCCCGGCGCTTGGCTGAGCTGCTCAATTGTCGCGCTTTTCACGCCTTGCATACCACCGAGGTATTTTAGCAGCGCTTGGCGACGCTTTTGCCCTACGCCACCGATTTCCTCAAGCACTGATTGATTACGCTGCTTCTGGCGCTTGTTACGGTGTCCAGCAATGGCAAAACGGTGTGATTCATCACGAATATGTTGAATAAGATGCAACGCCGGTGAATCACTGCCAAGAGATACGGTTTTGCGCCCGGCATCAATCAATAATGTTTCTAAACCTGGCTTTCGGCTAGTGCCTTTAGCAACGCCGACAAGCAAGGGCATTTTTGCAAACGACCAATCGCTAAAAAACGCCACGGCTTGGTTCAATTGTCCCTTACCACCGTCAATAAAAATGACATCCGGGATCTTGCTCTCGTCAGTCAGCTTGCCATACCGTTTATTGAGCGCAAAGGCCATCGCGGCATAATCATCACCTGGGGTAATGCCGGTGACATTAAAACGTCTATATTCACTCTTATTGGGCCCTTGGCGGTCAAACACCACGCATGATGCCACCGTGTTCTCACCCATGGTGTGGCTGATATCGAAACACTCCATATGAGCGATATCATCAAGGTGTAGCGCCTCTTTAAGTAGTGCGTAGCGTTTATTGATAGCATCTTGCGTGCTTTGCTGCACTTCTAAGCTAGAGTCGGCATTTTTGTTCGCTAACTGTAGATACTGAGCACGTTCGCCACGATGCACCGTATTGAGCTTTACTTGTGTGCTTTTAAGCTCGCTCATAGCATTGCTCAACGGTTGCTGCTCATCAATTGCAAAAGGCAGCACCAACTCTTTGGCGATACGCCCAGTCGCTCCTGGTGCACAATAATACTGGGCAATAAAAGACGTTAAAATTTCGTCATCGCTGGAGTCTTTTGGCACTTTGGGGTACAACGTTTTGCTGCCCATCACTTTGTGATCGCGCACCATGAGAATGTGTACCGCAACCATGCCATTTCGGCGACAATAGCCAAGGGCATCTAGCTCGGCGTGCTTTCCGGACACTGACTGCTGCTCTTGTACTTTACGTAACAGCTGGATTTGATCACGGTACTTGGCAGCTTTTTCAAAGGCGAGTTGCTCACTGGCGTGTTCCATTTTAGCCACCAATGAGCTTATTACCTCATGGGATTTGCCACCGAGAAACTTACGTACGTAGTCTACTTGGGCGCTGTATTCTTCATCACTGACTTTGCCAACACAGGGCGCACTGCAGCGTTTAAGCTGGTACTGCAAACAGGGACGGCTGCGTGCTTTGTAGTAGCTGTCTTCACATTGACGTACGGGAAACAACTTTTGCATCAAACGCAAACTTTCAGAAACGGCGCCAGCACTTGGAAAGGGCCCAAAGTATTCACCCTTGATTTTGCGCGCACCGCGATGAAAAGCTAATCTAGGGTGTTGATGCTTAGTCAATAAAATGTACGGATAGGACTTATCATCGCGAAGTAAAATATTGTAGCGCGGCTGATACTTCTTGATCAGGTTATTTTCTAGTAGCAAGGCCTCGGTTTCAGTATTGGTCAGCGTTACATTGATATCATCAATATTACGCACCAATACTTGCGTTTTAGCATCGAGGCCTGTTTTACGAAAATAGCTTGAAAGGCGCTTTTTAAGGTTTTTCGCTTTACCTACGTATATCACTTGCTGCTCACTATCTAGCATGCGATATACGCCGGGTTCTTCAGAGACCGTTTTTAAAAACTGGTCGGCAGCAAAACTCATAGCCAGGATCAGTGGTCGCTATCAATATCTATCATTTTATGGCGAATGGCTAAGTGCGTGAGTTCCACGTCGCCGTTCACAGCCAGTTTTTCGAATATACGATAGCGATAGCTGTTGACCGTTTTTGAGCTCAGATTTAATCGGTCGGCGATGCTTTGCACCTTTTCGCCTCGCGTAATCATCAGCATAATTTGCAGTTCGCGATCTGAGAGAGTTTGAAATGGGTTTTCGTCGGTGCGGCCACTGAACTGCGCCAACGCAATTTGCTGAGCAATTTGTGGCGCAATGTAGCGTTGACCGGAGTTCACTGCGCGAATCGCATTGACCACCTCTTCAGGGCCTGCCCCTTTGGTGAGGTAACCGTGAGCGCCAATTTGCATGACTTTACTAGGGAAAGGGTCTTCGCAATGAACAGTGAGCACAATCACTTTAACATCAGGGCAGTAACGGCAGATCTTCTTCGTGGCCTCGAGACCGCCAATGCCCGGCATGTTCATGTCCATTAGTACGATGTCTGGCTCATTTTGACGGCAAAACTGCACCGCCTCTTCACCAGTTTTTGCTTCACCGATAACCTTAAAACCGCGAACATCATCAAGGATGCGCTTTATCCCGGTACGCACCAGTTCATGGTCATCTACTAGCAGTACATTAATCAACAGGAAAACCCTCTTTATACACGTGTAGTTACAGCTGTTTTGTACAATAACTACACGTATTATTCTTACACCCTAAATCAAGCACTTGTTTTATCAGAAAAACGGTCAACCCACAATGCTATGATACCATCACCGGTCACATTGCAGGCCGTGCCAAAGCTGTCTTGAGCCAAATATAATGCGATCATTAATGCAATTGCTGCATCAGTGAACCCAAGCATACTGGTTAATAGCCCCAGTGCCGACATAACCGCACCGCCCGGTGCCCCAGGGGCTGCGATCATCACTATACCTAACATTAGTACAAATGGCAGCATTTCCGTCAAGCTTCCTATCGCCATTGTCGGTGATAATGCCATCACCGCCATGGCACAGGTGACGATGGTAATGGTCGAGCCAGAGAGGTGGATGGTCGCACACAGCGGTACAGTGAAATTAGCAATGTGTTCTTTCACGCCATTATCTTTGCTGGCTTTAAGCGATACCGGGATGGTCGCGGCACTGGACATCGTACCAAGCGCGGTTAAATAAGCAGGCAACATATTCTTTAATAACATCCAAGGTGAGCGCCCTAACAATAATCCGGTGCCAATATACAGCACACTTAGCCATACCCAGTGCATAACCAGAGCGATGGCAAGGACAACGGCAAACGTTTGCAATGTTGAGGCAACGGTGCCGGCAACGGTCATGTCAGCGAACACCCCGGCAATATAAAATGGTAACGCTGGGATGATGACTTTCGAGAGTAACCCGTCAATCACTTCTTTCCCTTGATCAACCACTTGTTGTAGTTGTGTCAGCTGGCGCTGACTGATACCTATGCCGAAGGCGAATGCCGCTACTAAGGCACTCATCACCCCCATCAACGGCGGTATCTCTATATCGATAAAGCTGCTCAGAGCCGATTCTTCACCGCCATGAAAGTTGATTGAACCACTTATATAAGGGGCGGCCCAAGTCATAACAATGATTGCCAAGGTCCCTGCTACCACCGTCGAACCATAAGCAAACCCTACTGTGCGGCCAAGTAAATGATTCGCCCCTTTGGGCAGCCCAGCGATGCCTGAACAAATAAAAAATAAAATAATAAGTGGAATGGTAAAGCCTATCAGCTCGCCGATAAGCACTTTGGCAGTATACAAAGCCCGTGCTACAGCCTCCGGTGCAAAGGCGCCGATTAGCATTCCAAGGACAATGCCAGCAACCAATTTAAGTATTAATTTCATGATGGTTTAGCAGTAATGAATAATGCCACCTGTTTTAACATTTTTTGCCATCAATGTATGGAAAAACCGCTGAGCACAAAGCTAAGTGTCTAATCATTGAGCATCTGTGCGGTTTATCGCGCTGAATCGCAACTGAACGAATATATTTTGTTTACACCCTGCTAACTTGTTACAACAGCGCCATCAATAATCATCACTTGGACATGTTGTGCTTTTGTCTCGTTTTCTCGCAGGTCGTCTTGCTGTTTTAGCCATGGCCGTTACTCCCTTTATTGTATTGGCTGAAACGGCACAGCCGGCACTCAATATCCCCTACCTCGCTGATGCAGCGACTATTGATGGTCGTTTGGATGAGCCGCAATGGCAACAGGCTAAGCGCATCAGTGTAAATAACATCACTTGGCCCTATGAAAATAAACCATCACCGGTGAGTACCACCGCGCTGATTTATGAAAATGACGATACCCTCTATTTAGGGTTTATCGCCGAGGACCCTCACCCCGAGAAAATTCGTGCCTTTTATCGCGATCGTGATAGCGCTTGGGATGATGACTTAGTAGGGATAAAACTGGACACCTATGGCAGTGCCAAGCTGGCCTATCAGTTTTTTGTCAATCCGCTTGGAGTTCAACAAGACTCTATCGAAAATGAGTTGAGTAAAACTGAAAACAGTGCCTGGGATGGCATTTGGGATAGCGCAGGCCATATCACCGCTCAAGGATACCAGGTGGAAATAGCCTTACCTATGCGTATGTTCAACTTCGATGACGCACCACGCAGCCAAGCCATGACCATGGAGTTAGTGCGCTTTTATCCACGAAATGAGCGCCTTCGCCTCTCAAGTATGCAATTGGACCATGGTAATCACTGCTGGATATGCCAAATGCCACAAGTGAACGGTTTTGCTAATGCCGAACAAAGCAGTAATCTCACCGTTGTCCCCTCCTTGGTGCTTAACCAACAGCAACAACGCGACATCAATGGCGCGGTCCTAAGGCCTTGGCAAAAAGACGATAACATTGAGCCAAGCTTAGATCTGAAATGGGGGATCACTCCAGATTTAACGCTCAATGCCACTGTTAACCCCGACTTCTCACAAGTAGAGGCCGATGTTGCACAGCTCAACGTCAATGAAAGCTTCAGCTTATTCTTCCCAGAAAAGCGCAGCTTCTTTTTAGATAATGCCGACTATTTTGCTTCGAATTTAAACTTAATTTATACCCGAAATATCGCCGCGCCTGGCGCAGGAGCGAAACTAACCGGAAGCAAGAATGGCCACACCGTGGCCGCATTTATCAGTAACGATGAGCAAACCAATGTGCTTATACCGGGTAATTTAGGTTCGCGAGTTGTGAGTTTAGAGCAGCACTCACAAGCCGGCGCGCTGCGCTATCGTTACGATATCAGCAGTGCGTTTTCCCTGGGTGCCAGCTCGACGTTCAGACGCAGTGACGATTACCACAACGAAGTGCTGAGCATCGATAGTAAATATCGGTTTGACGACTTCACCACCTTGGTGGTACAAGCTCTGGCATCGCAAAGTGACTATAGTGAGGACTTCATTGAGCAATTATGTGATGCCGATGAACCTTGCCAAGCGTCACCCGCACAACCTTGTGATAGCCGCAATGACTGCAGTTATTCGGAAGCTTTGCTACGTGTGAACGAGCAGCGCTATGATGGCTATGGGTATTATTTAAGCTTGGATAGAGACACCAAATACTACAGCCTGTTTGGTAATTATCATATGCGCAGCCATGGACTGCGTGCGGATTTAGGCTTTCTTAGTGAAACTGACTTCAACAAGTTTACCACCGGTGGTGAATACCGTTGGTACGCCGAGCAAGACGCTTGGTGGAATCGCGCCCGATGGTATGCAGATTGGGATATCACCCACAACCAAGCTGGCGAGTTAATAGAAAAAGAGGCGCAAAGCTTTGTTTCACTTGATGGCCCCTGGCAAAGTTATCTAGAGCTTGGCACCATCAGTCGAGAGCGGCGTGGGTTGCGAGCCGATCCATCATCCTTAGCAATCGACGGTAATAGTGCGCGCTTCAACGAAAACGAAATAAACCTATTTGCGTCCATCAAACCCAGCGCCGGTGTTGTTGCTGATATCGATGTAACGCAAGGTAATAAGGTTGATTTGGCCAATAACCGTTTGGGTGAGTTTGTGCGTATTCGCCCCACTGTGAATTACAATATCAATTCGCATCTAGCGCTGCGTTTGCGCCACACCTACGAGGATTTGCAACGTCGCTCAGGTGAGGACATCTTCAGCGCTAATTTAAGTGACTTGCGTTTAACCTATCAATTTAATTTACGTAGCTTTTTGCGTTTAACCATGATTTATACCGACATCGAGCGCGAGCCTAGTAGCTACGTTAAAGAAGTGGATGCGCGCTATCGAGCATTGAGCACCCAGCTACTCTACTCTTATAAACTCAATCCACAGTCTGTGGTGTTTGTAGGTTACTCAGACAGTGGCTACCAGGACGATGACTTATCACGGCTGGAAAAAGATAATCGTACACTGTTTGCAAAATTCAGTTACGCTTGGATTTTGTGATATAAGAAACTACATTTATATACCTCTTCGTTATAACTGATTGGCTATATCATATAGCCAATCTTTCCTTTAGTTTTCATAAACAGTGAGTAAAGTGAGGGTATACAGCGACAAACCCGTTAGGTATTGAATATGTCAAAGATTTACGAAGATAACTCCCTATCCATTGGTAACACCCCGTTAGTAAAACTTAACCGTGTTACCGGTGGTAATGTTTATGCCAAAGTAGAAGCTCGCAACCCAAGCTTCAGCGTCAAGTGCCGTATTGGTGCTTCAATGATTTGGGAAGCGGAAAAATCAGGACAACTGACTAAAGATAAAGAGCTTATCGAGCCAACATCAGGAAATACCGGAATTGCCCTCGCTTTCGTTGCGGCCTCTCGAGGTTACAAGTTGACGTTGACCATGCCCAACAGCATGAGTTTGGAGCGTCGTAAGCTACTCAAAGCGCTAGGTGCTAATTTAGTGCTCACCGAAGGCCCTAAAGGCATGAAAGGTGCGATTGAGAAAGCCAAAGAAATTCATGACAGCGATCCTGATAAGTACATTCTGTTACAGCAGTTTGAAAACCCAGCTAACCCGAAAATTCACTTCGAGACAACGGGTCCAGAAATCTTTGATGCACTTGATGGTAAAGTCGACTTCTTCATTGCTGGTGTCGGCACTGGCGGTACTATCACCGGCGTGAGCCGCTATCTTAAGCAAGAGAAAGGCTTAAATGTGCAATCTATTGCTGTTGAGCCAACGGATTCTCCAGTGATCAGCCAAACAATGGCAGGTCAAGAGGTCAAGCCGGGCCCCCATAAAATTCAAGGTATTGGTGCTGGTTTTATTCCTGGTAACCTAGATTTAGAGTTGTTAGATGGGGTTGAACAAGTCAGTAATGATGACGCCATCGCTATGGCGCATGAACTAATGAAAAACGAAGGGATCTTAGCCGGTATTTCATCTGGTGCTGCTGTGGTCGCTGCTAAGCGTCTTGCTGAAAAGCCAGAGAATGCTGATAAAAACTTCGTGGTTATTCTGCCAAGCTCTGCCGAGCGCTACCTTTCAAGTCCGTTGTTTGCTGGTGAGTTCAGTGATCAGGAACTTGAGCAGTAAAGCCAAGAGCCATTCTTTATTCTGAAAAAAAGGCGCTTTAGCGCCTTTTTCTTTACATATTTTCAATTGCCCCTCACACTTTATTCCAGTGTATAGCCTTTATTAAATACAGTGGAATGAAACGTACTTTACTTCTCGCTCTGATACTTTTATTGACTGCCTGCGGCCAAAACGACGATGATATTACAGGCGATCCTAACTCTCCGGGCTACGTGGCAACTCAGTACTTCTATGCGTTGTACAACCACGATAACCTTGAGCGCGCCACACAATATGCGACCCCCAAATTAGCGCGTATTATGCGCTCCTACGGTACGGCATCACAATTCACCCGTAACCTAGTTAATTTACAATATGATCAGGTCACCATCGAGTTAGACCGTACCGAGATGAGTGTTCGCCAACAATACGGCGACCGCGCTACCATCAATTTAGTATTCACCGGGCACTTTCATGGCAACCAAGTCGATGATATGCGCAGTGTGAAGATGATCCGCGAACGCGGTGATTGGCTGGTGAGTGAGATTGTCCCCGACCCTTACGGTCGTTAGTAAAAAAGGCCGCTTTTGCGGCCTTTTATTGTCTCTAATCACTCAAACTCTTGTGCGGCAAAAACATCCACAGCGATGACCTCTTGCCTTAGTGACTCAGCCGCAATCAGTTGCTCGCTTTGCTCAGCGCTAAGCTTATTCTTAGCCCGTGCATCTTCAATTAGCTGCATCATCGTCAGCCCTTGAATCTCTCCTTTTTTACGCAACTTATGAACCTCACGATATCCTTGAGCTGCATGTTGTTGCGCTTCTAAAGCTTTATCCAGCACCGCTGTACCATTGCTGTCATCAACCACACATAAATGCGTGAGGCGCTCGCGTACCACGCCACTGCGAGTCATATGCTGCGCAACTTGCTTAGCGACCTCATCCTTAGGCATTTTAAAATGATTGCCCAGTGGTAGTACCACGGCACGAACAGCCAACGACAGTGGCCAGCTTCCTAGGTTGTAGATAAATTCATCAAAGGCTTTGGCGCACAGATAAAGGCTACGCTCAACACTGTATTGTACAAATGGCAAATCCGCGTGTTGATGGCCCTCATCTTGGTAGCGCTTAAGTACTGCTGAAGCGAGGTACAAGTGGCTGAGCACATCACCCAAACGAGCCGACAGCATTTCCCGGCGCTTTAAATCGCCCCCGAAACGGAGCATGGCAATATCAGCACAAAATGCCAGTGCTCTAGAGAAGCGCCCTAGATAGCGGTAGTATTTGGCTGTCGCTCCACCAACGGGGGCCTTGGCAAAATAACTACCACTGAGCGCATGCACGAACGACATAACGCCATTGCCAGCACTGTATAACATATGCTGGCAAAGCAGCGGATCAAACTCACGCACCCCTTTTTCTTCATCATCAAGCCCTGCAGCAACCATTTCATCAATCACATAGGGGTGGCAGCGGATCGCGCCTTGCCCAAAAATCATCAGGTTCCGGGTAAGAATATTGGCTCCTTCTACGGTGATCGATACCGGTGTGCCCATATAACAATGGGCGAGATAATTATTGGGGCCCATTTGAATGCCCTTGCCGGCGTGTATATCCAAGGCATCGTTGATCACTTGGCGGCCCATCTCGGTCATATGATACTTAGCGATGGCGGTGATCACCGAGGGACTTAATTTTTGGTCTATCGCCGTTGCGGTCAAGACCCGCGTAGCTTCTAATTGATAGGTTAATCCGCCGATGCGAGCGAGGGCTTCTTGTATTCCCTCAAATTCGCCAATCGCGACACCAAATTGTTGCCTTAGTGCCGCGTAAGCGCCACTGGTGCGCGCACTCAAGTGCCCGGTTGCCGTGCTCAACGCTGGCAATGAAATACCGCGCCCTGCACTTAAACATTCCACTAGCATGCGCCAACCGTTGCCTGCTTGCACTTCACCACCGATAATCCACTCAAGTGGAATGAAGACATCTTTCCCTTCTGTGGTGCCATTTAAAAAGCCCATATTCATGGGTTTATGCCTGTCGCCAGTGCGTACTCCAGGGTGGTCGGTGGGGATCAATGCACAGGTAATACCGATATTTTTTGTTGTCCCTAATAATCCGTCGGGGTCGAACATTTTAAAGGCCAAGCCCAATACTGTCGCGCGCGGTGCCAAGGTGATATAGCGCTTTGACCAGTTTAGGCGTAAACCCAGCACTTCCTTACCGGCAAATTCGCCTTTGCATACAACCCCAGTATCCGGAATGGCACCGGCATCCGAACCTGCTTCTGGACCGGTTAAGGCAAAACATGGCAGTGCTTCGCCTTTGGCAAGCTTTGGTAACCACTGTTGTTGTTGTGACAAGGTGCCATAATGAAGCAGAAGCTCAGCGGGGCCTAAGCTATTGGGCACCATGACAGTCACCGCAGCACTTAGGCTTTTACTGGCAATTTTGGCAACAATGGTTGAGTTGGCCAATGCCGAGAAGTCATGACCACCGTGCTCTTTGGGAATAATTAGGGCGAAAAACCCCTCATCCTTTAGGTACTGCCACACTGACTCTGGCATGTCCTGTTGTGCGGTAATGGTTTCATCATCAAGCATGGCGCACAGCTCAACGACTTGGTTATCAATAAACTCACGTTCTTCAGCACTTAACTGTGAGGTTGCATACTGGTGCAATTGGTGCCAATCGGGGTTGCCGCGAAAGAGCTCCCCATCCCACCAGATATCGCCCGCTTCCATGGCATCTCGCTCTGTCGCAGACAGCGGCGGTAATGCTTGTTTAAACCACTTGAAAACTGGTCGAGTAACAATGCTCATGCGAATATCTCGTACTGCGAAAATAACGATCACAGCTACGATGATTAATAAAACTAACCACATCATCTTGTGTTCCTTGATACCGTAAAGGGTGTTTTTCAGTATGGACGAACGGCAAATATTTACAATCCCTTCAATGTACTAGCCGAGTGCTCTGACTATCTATAATAATTTACCCCCTCTGCGTACGCTGCTATATTTAGCCGGCGTTAGCGATGCCCACCATCGCCGATAACAATTAGAGGAAAAATAATGACACGTCTTCCATTTAAACTGAGCCTGAGTGCGGTTTTGGTCTCGGTAACCTTAGGGTTAAGTGGCTGCAATGACACAACCACAACTCAGCCCACTGAGAGCGCTGAGAGCGCTGCAGAAACAAAAATGAGCAGCAACAAACTCACAGCAACTGATGCCAAAGCGTTTTTAGCAAACACTGAACAGCAGTTAGCCAAGCTGTATGAGAAAAGTAGCCGTGCCGCGTGGATTTACGCCAATTTTATTACTCATGATACGGCACAGCTCGCAGCGGCCGCGAACCAAGAAGTAACCGAGACCATCGTACGTTTAGCCAATGAGGCTGCCCGTTTTGATGATCTGGAGTTAGACGCTGATAGCCGTCGCAAGCTCGATAAACTGAAACTGGCACTGACGCTACCGGCCCCAAAAGATGCAGCAAAAACCGAAAAGCTGGCCAATATTGTCGCTGAGCTTGATGGTCTGTATGGCAAAGGCGAGTATTGTAAAGCTGATGGCCAATGTTTAAGTCTCGGTGAGATGACCGCAACCATGGCATCGAGTCGCGACTACAATGAGTTGTTAGATCTATGGCAAGGGTGGCGACAAATTTCTAAGCCTATGCGCCCTTTATACGAACAGCAAGTCACGTTAACGAATGAAGGCGCGCAAGAGCTTGGCTATGCCGACACAGGCGCAATGTGGCGCAGTAAGTACGACATGCCCGCCGATGAATTTGCCACTGAACTTGATCGCCTATGGGGCCAAGTTAAGCCTTTATATGACTCCCTGCACTGTCATGTGCGCGCCAAACTGGGTGAGCAGTATGGCGAAGATAAATTACCTGAAGATGGCACCATTCCTGCGCACTTACTCGGTAATATGTGGGCACAACAATGGGGTAATATCTACGACTTGGTTGCGCCTGAAAATGCCGATCCTGGCTATGATGTGACCGAGCTACTAGCGCAGCATGACTATGATGAGCTAGAGATGGTGCGCGGTGCGGAAAAGTTTTTCACCTCCATGGGCTTTGCACCGCTACCTGATACTTTCTATGAGCGCTCTTTATTTACCAAACCTCAGGATCGCGATGTGCAATGTCATGCATCAGCGTGGAACCTCGATAGTAAAGATGATTTACGCATTAAGATGTGTATTCAGCGCACCGGCGAAGAGTTTGCCACCATTCACCATGAATTAGGACACAACTTCTACCAACGCGCTTACAACCAGCAACCTCTGTACTATCAAGAAAGTGCCAACGATGGGTTCCATGAAGCCATTGGCGATACGATTGCGCTGTCGGTCACTCCTGAGTATTTAAAAGAGATTGGCCTATTAGATGAAGTCCCTGATGAATCTAAAGACATTGGCTTACTCATGCGCATGGCACTAGATAAAGTGGCCTTTATCCCATTTGGTTTGTTAGTTGATCAGTGGCGTTGGCAGGTGTTTTCTGGAGAGATTACCCCTGAGCAGTACAACCAAGCTTGGTGGCAATTGCGCAAGAAGTATCAAGGGATCAGCGCTCCCATCGCTCGTTCTGAGTCAGACTTTGATCCGGGAGCCAAGTACCACGTGCCTGGAAACACGCCTTATACTCGCTATTTCCTAGCCCATATTTTACAGTTCGACTTCCATCGTAGCCTATGTGAGATTGCCGGCAATGACGCCGCCATTCACCGTTGCTCCATCTATAACTCAAAAGAAGCTGGGCAGCGACTTAACGAGATGTTAGAAATGGGCTCGTCGCAGCCATGGCAACAAGCGCTCGCAAAAGTAACAGGTAAAGAGCAAATGGATGCAACCGCTATTCTTGATTATTTTGCACCATTACAAGCTTACCTAGATGAGCAAAACAAGGGTCGTCAATGTGGTTGGTAAGCGTTATTAACCATTAGCGACAAAAAAGCCCAGCATATGCTGGGCTTTTTTTATTAATTAGTTCAACGCTTAGAACTGTGCAGTTGCTTTTAGGAACCACTGATCATAGCTTGACTCATCCCAGTTGCTGCCGTAACCAGCAGATACTGCGAAGTTGGTGTCGATGAAGTATTTCGCACCAAAGTTATAGAAGTCTTCATCGTCGAAGTTAACGAATACTGACGTCATTTTGTTGAAGTAGTAGTTAGAACCTAGCTGCCAGTAATTGTCCGCATCGTCACGGTTAATGTACTGTGCTTCAACAGTTAAGTAGTTACCTTGCTTAAGGTCTTTGAAGTACTTACCGTTAAGCTCACGGTGGTCGAACTCGTCATCAATACGCACTTCAAAACCGATGTAATCAGTGCTGTTTAAAGCGTGATCGTAACGGCCAGAGAAGAAGTAAGTTTCATCACCGTGCTCTGGGTCTACGCGCTCAGCTTTCAACAAGAAGTTGTCGCTAACTAGGTAACCAAGGCTTAGTGTGTATTGATCAGCACTGTCGAAGTCATCTGGGTCAACAACGCTGTAAGACGCGCCTACTAGGAATTGATCCGCGAAGTATTCACCGCCTACGTTGTAGCCAGTCGCATAATCATTGTCTGAGATACGACCAAAGATGTTTGACTCTTTGTTAATATACTCAAACTGATCAAGCGGGCCCAACACCTGCTTTGGTGCGAAGTAGTAAATCGAATCTACGGCAACATTGTCCTCACTTTCTACATTGAGGTATTCAAGGTTGCTGATTGATTGATAAGACTGTGCGAAGGCAGCACCGGAGAAAAGTACAGACGCGATGGCGACGGATAGTTTTTTCATAAATAGATTTCCCTATATCTAGTTTTTTAAAACAGCGCCACTCTAGCGCTGTTGAAATGAATTATAACTTAACTAAGCACTTGATTGTTTTAAATAAATGTTAGTTTTTGTTAGATATAGGTACAGTTTTTTACAAAACGTAGCGAGATAGGATCCGATACACTTCGTTAATGTTGTCACCCGCTTTAAAGTTCTTACACAACGGACTCGGATCAGAGCCTATCCAAATTTTTAGTTCAGCATCCATATCAAAGTGGCCAGCACTTTCCTTACTGAACTTAGTGATTTTACTAAATGGAATACTGAGCACCTCCATCTTCGACCCTGTTACACCTTGTTTGTCTACTAAGATCAGACGTTTGTTAGTGAACAAGAATAAGTCGCGGATCACTTTATACGCTTTTTCTAGGTTCTCACCTGGAGCAAGTATCTCTTCAAGTAAAGAGTCTAACTCCCCTTCATCTACTTCACTGGCATTGCCAATTAATCCACTAAGTAATCCCATTGCTACGCTCCTGTTGCGAATAATTGATTTTCTAGGGTGTGACCGTTTATCAGGGCGCGATAACGCCACTGTTGTTTATGGCACAGCGTTAGCAAGGCGATATCCATTGCCTCACTGAGGCCCTCGCTGCTGTAACCAATAACAAATTCATTACGCTGACTATTATCAACGCTCACTACGTGAGGAAGCGCCTTTAACGCCGCTGCAACATGATCGTTTTGCTCACGTAGTTGCAGAGTTAGATACGCCAGCTGCTCGGTTTGCGAGTCCAATTGATGGGTCGCCAAGCGCCCTTGCTGCAAGTATAAAACGCGGTCGCAGAGCCGCTCCAGCTCCGATAAGTCGTGCGAGCTCAATACAAAGGTCGTCTCGGTACTGAGCGCACTGACCAACTCTCGAATAGCCCTGGCATTGGCGGGGTCTAAACCAGCCGTTGCTTCATCAAGCATCACCAACTTCGGCGAACCAAGTAGCGCTTGGGCGATACAAATGCGCTTTTTCATGCCATGAGAAAGCTCTTTAGCGCGACTGTCTGCGGTGTCTTTGAGATTGACCAGTTCCAACACCCGCTGTGTTTCTATTTTTGCTTGGCGCTGGCTAAAACCTTGCAGGCGTGCATATAAAGCCAATTGCTGGGCAACACTAAAGTTGGGGTCCAGTAGCGCGTCTTGTGGTAAGGCACTTAACTGACCGAACAACGCGGCGCTGCCGGGACGATGTCCCAATACCTTAATCTCGCCTTCACTGGGTTGCAAATAGCCGCAGATAAGGCTAAACAGCGTGGTTTTACCTGCGCCATTGGGGCCAACTAACGCAATGGGCTTTCCGGGTTGTAATTCAATATCAACATTATCGAGCGCTTTTTTGCTGCCGAAATAGTGGCTAACGCCGCGTGCTAAAATTAACTGGCTCATAGACTACTCCGCTGCAACTTATAAAAACTTAGCGCTAACAACAGGCCACTTTGCAACAATGGCCAAGCTATGTCGGTGACAGGGCTGGGCCGAACGGTGGCGATATTATCTAGCGGCTCACCGGGAATAAGGTAATCCAACCACATCGGTAGTCCTAACTGGCCTTGTAAAATAGCCAGTACCATTAACCCTATGGTGTACAATAAAATAACGTAAATAAGCGCCATACGTGATGAGCGCGCTATGGTATTCAATAACGTCATCAAGGCAATAAATGGCATTAGGTTAACCAACAGGAGGAGTTCAAACTGCAGCGCGCGTGCCAAAGCAGGGACCAGTGCACTGGTATCGCGAAAGGCAATGAGGATCAGCGTGCCGATAATGCTAATTGCCAGCAACGCAGCGGCGCTTAAGCAATGACCGAAATAGCGCCCTAATAGAATTTCAGCGCGAGTGGCGCGTAAAGCGATGAACCGCAGCGTGCCGCGTTCTTTGTCGCTAACAAATTGATCACTGGTTAAATAAATAATGAAAAGAGGAAAGGTGACTAAGGCAATCAGCCAATATACGGCCATTTCTGCATCAGGCCAGTGCAATAAACTCTGTAACCCGAGGTTGCCAAAAGCGGCAAGCATAAACTGTTCAAAGTTAGGGTCTGAAAGCACCGATACAGCTTGAGAAATACCGTAGCGATAAATCATCAACCACACTAAGGCAAAAGCAAGCAGCGCCAACCACGCCTTTTTGGTAAGAAAGTGTCGCGCCAGTTCAAATTTAACCAGCTCGAAGATACGCCTTGGATCCATCCTGATATCCTGATTTGTAGTTATTTGTAGCTACTATAAATGAAAAAAGCGCTCAAAAGTATGAGCGCTTGTAAAAAGATGTGTCTGACGCTATTTATTGGCTAAAGCATTGGCGTACACATCAAGCCCTTGGCTTAGGTCGGCAATTAAGTCATCGACGTCTTCTAAACCGATATGCAAACGCACTACCGGGCCATACTGCCATGACGTTTCACTGCGCAAAGCCTTCATGCTCAGGTTGGTGGTAATTAGACTCTCAAAGCCACCCCAAGAGAAGCCCATTTTAAAATGGTGTAATGATTCAACCAAGGCATCAAGGGCCTGTTGTGTGCCCTCTTTCATTACAATGGAGAATAACCCATTACTGCCATCAAAATCGCGTTTGAAAAACACATGGCCCGGACAACTTTCCAGCGCAGGGTGACGAACATGATCCACTAATGGGTGCGACTGTAGCCACTTTGCTACTTGCAATGCACTGCGCTCATGTTGCTGTAACCTCACAGCCATGGTGCGTAGCCCTCGCAAAGCCAAATATGCATCGTCGGCACTGCAACATTGCCCCAAAAGGTATGACTGCTCGCGCAGCACCGGCCAATGCTGCTCATTGGCAACACTGACTCCCATCATCACGTCACTGTGACCCACTATGTATTTGGTGGCCGCCTGAATACTAATATCAACACCATGCTCTAAGGGTCGAAAATGCATACCATTGCCGTAAGTGTTATCCAGCATGGTCATAATATTGTGAGCCTTAGCCTCGGCCACCATGGCGGGCACATCTTGGATTTCCATGGTGATTGAGCCGGGGGATTCCATAAATAGCACCTTGGTATTTTCTTGGAAAAGCGTACTAATATCGGCGCCAATTTGCGGGTCATAATAGGTGGTTGTTACCCCTAATCCTGCCAGCACTTTGTCACAAAAATCCCGGGTAGGTTCATAGGCACTATCCATCATCAGAATGTGATCGCCAGCTTTGACAAAAGATAGCAGGCTATTACTGATGGCAGCGGCGCCCGACGGATAAAGGGCACAGCCGGCTCCGCCTTCTAGCTGGGCAATCGCTTGTTGTAGCGCAAAGTGGGTTGTGGTGCCGCGACGACCGTAAAATAATGCATGGTTTCCACGATTTTTAGCTGCGTCTTTAAACTCAGCGACGGAATCAAAAACCACGGTAGAAGCGCGCTGCACCACAGGGTTAACAACCCCTTGAGTGAACTTTTTATCTCGCCCAGAGCTTATCAACTGTGTTTGTTTTTTCATTTGTTTTCCTCATTCTGTGCAACCCAAGTATCAATAAGATACCGTGAAATAGAATCGCAGCGGGGAAGTTTATAGTCAGTACCCGCTTCTCCCCAAGTGCCAAAATGCTTTAGCTCGTCTCTAGAGAACCAACGTGCGTCGCTGAGCTCGTCTTGGTCAATAAAGATATCTGTTGAGCTCGCCTGTGCCATATAGCCTAACATCAGCGAGCTTGGAAAAGGCCATGGCTGTGAGGCAATATAGCGTGGCGATTGTACGGCTATTCCCGCCTCTTCCATCACTTCTCTGGCAACAGCGGCTTCGAGTGTTTCCCCTGGGTCGACAAATCCAGCTAAGGTGGAATAGACGCCCTCAGGCCAGCTTGCTTGACGACCTAATAAACAGCGTTCGATACCATCATTGAACATATGATGCACCAACATAATAACGGCCGGATCGGTACGTGGAAAAGTAAGGTGACGACAGTCGCGGTTGATGCATTTTCGGGCATGACCGGCCTCCGCTTGAATATTTTCATTGCCGCAACGGCCACAAAAGCGGTGGGTCTTATGCCAATGGCACAGCCCTCGCGCAAGTACCAGTATTGCAGCAGCGCCAGGCTCAACTATCGAGCCATAACGGCGGATATCGACAAATTCACCTTCGGCGTAAGCACAGTCGTTAGGCAATGTTTCACTCACATCAAGAGCAAAGTAATGCTGGCATTGATGCTCACCTAAATAAATCGCGTTATCGGGGGCGAAGTCTTTTACTTGCTCATAGCTCAAAAACAGTGGGGTTTGATTATTAATACTGAACAGATTTCGATCTGTATTTATTAATACATAACGCCCCTGCGGGCGCTTATTTAACAGCCAGTTAGGGTCTTTACGCTCGCTTGAGTGCCTATCCAATGGCAACTGGGTGTATTGCAGCATGGTTTTGCGGTAATTCAGGACAACATGGTTCTACATTATCACAGTTCAGTAAAATCACAGTAATGCGGGTGATAGTGACATCGCTTCTTTTATCGTTACATTAGTTATTAAGGGGTTGTGCCTGATCTCATTAATAAACGCCTCTAACACAGATACAAAAAAAGCCCGAGCTGGGCTTTAATGGTATTTAGCATGATGTTACTTAGCTGCTAGGCGCGCCAATAGCTTCTGATTTTCAGCCTCTATATGCTTGTAGAAATCAACGTCAGCAAGCTCACTGGCTGCGGCTTCATCAATAACGATAACGGCATCGCGATGCATCTGCAGTGCCGAAGCTGGACAAGAGGCAGTTAACGGCCCTTCCACCGTGGCTTTGATGGCTGCCGCTTTATTTTCACCGGTTGCCAATAGCACCACTTTTTTGGCATCAAGTATGGTGCCTATGCCCATGGTAATGGATAAATGCGGCTGATATTCATCCTCGCTGAAAAAGCGAGCATTATCATCGATCGTTGCCTTCGTTAGGGTCTTAACACGGGTCCGCGAGGTTAAGCCTGACGAGGGTTCATTAAAGCCTATATGGCCATTGCGCCCTATGCCAAGTAACTGAATATCGATGCCACCGGCTGCGAGAATGCGCGCTTCATATTCCTGACATGCAGCAATCGGATCTTGGGCATCGCCCGGCGGTACATGGGTACGCTCTTTGGCAATATCAATATGGTCAAACAACTGCTCATTCATAAAGAAGCGATAGCTCTGCGGATGAGAGCCGTCTAAGCCTAAATATTCATCTAGATTAAAACTAGTGACTTGTGAAAAGCTGATATCACCCTGTTGATTTTTTTCGATCAAATTTTGATATAGCGCCACTGGCGTTGAGCCTGTCGCCAGGCCGAGCGTGGAAGCGGGTTGCTTTTTTAGCTGGGCTACAAATAGGTCAGCGCCGTAACGGGCCACCTCTGTAGCATCTTTAAGAATCACGATTTGCATGTTTAGCTCGTTGTTATAGTTGATAAAAATGGGACCTATGACCAAGCCTTCCGTGCAATCTGAACTTGATCATAGGTCAGAACCTAATCGGGATACTGTAATTAGGTTTACACCATTATGACAACGCTGTCATTATTGGTCATAAAACCTACTTTGTAAAGTAAAAGTGAGCAAAAAATGTCACTTTTTTAGTTATTTATTAAGAATCAACAGGGTTAAACACTGACAAAGATTTTACGTTTATACATCCAGTGTAGGACAAGCAGTTGTACCGTTAACAAGGCGACGACAGCAAATAGAGGTTGCCATGGCTCACTGACAGAGCGCACGACCCCACCAAACACACTATTGGCGATGTAGCCCCAGTTCACTAAGCTTGAAGCGAGATAAATAATAATTGAATTAGCGCCGATAATTACAAATGGATAAGCGGCTTTACGTTGGCCAAGAATATCAACCACGCCATAGAACACCGCCAGTAAAATTGCACTCCAGCCGACAGTAACCAGTACAAACGAGCTGGTCCACAATTCTTTATTCACTGGAAAGACACTGTCCCATACCCATCCTAGCGCTAAGCTGACTAACCCCGCAGCAAGCAGCTGCGCCGCTACTCGCCATTGGCCTTGAGTGGCACCTTGAGCAATTAATTGTCCGGCAAAGACCCCTAAAATAGCGTTGGCGGCTGCGGGGATATTTGAGAGTAAACCTTCTGGGTCGAGAGGCCGGTTTTGGTAGGTAATACCGGGTAATAGGTGTTGATCAACCCAGGCATTCCAACTTCCCTCAGGACTCAGCGGCGAGCCGTGGCCGCCGGGTACCGGCAACACCGTCAACCAGAGCCAGTAGCCTAACAAAATTACGACAGCGACAATCGCTTGAGTGCGCAACGAGGTATGCCATACCAGCATCGCCGCAATAAACCAGGCAATAGCAATACGCCCAAGTACACTGGCATAGCGAATTTCATCAAATGCCATTGGCATTCCTGTGCCCCAGCCATGATTATAGAGAACTCCTAAGGCACTAAGTAGTAACAGGCGTTTTACTGCTTTGTGATAAAAAGGTTTGCGTTCGGCCAGCGGCAGATGATCAATCCGCTTCGGGGAAAGCCCCATGGCCACACCAGAGAGAAAGATAAATAACGGGAAAATAAGGTCGTAAAAGGTGAAACCGTGCCATTGCGAATGCACTGTATGAGCCTCAAATGCCTTCCACCCTTGCCAACCTGTTAATACGAACAATGCGGCAAAAATAGATTGCCCGCCTAAAATCCAAAACATGTCCATACCGCGCAGCGCATCTAACGAGGCTAAGCGTTGTTTTTTTTTGCCGGTATCAGGTGTTGTCATAGTTTCTCGCTGTTAGTTTCTGCGCACTGTTACATCACTGTATCCATGCGTACCTCTTCCATGACGGCCTGTTTTATAAGGGGTTCACTGTGCTTAGCGGCGAAGGCGTATACCGCCTATGTAGGTGGCCTGCACTTGTTGATGCTCATCCAGCGCCACAAAATCAGCATCGAACCCATTAAGGAGTCGACCTTTGCACTGTGCTAAGCCCAAGTACTGCGCCGGATAGAGTGATGCCATACGCAGGCTCTCGGCTAAGCTGATATCCAAAGTATTTACGGTGTTGCGCACAGCACTGGCCATATCCAACACACTGCCAGCTAATTCGCCCGTACTGGAATTCAACCGGTCGCCGGTGCGATAGACTTTACGGCCATCGAAAAAATCAAACTCTTCAGCATCGGTGCCTACTGGAGGCATTGCATCGGTAACAAGCATTATCTTGCCGCGCTGCTTGGTACGAATTGCCAACTTCGCCGAATCCGGGTGCAAGTGATGACCGTCAACAATTAACCCGCACCAACTACTGTCATGCCACAACGCCGCACCGACAACCCCAGGTTCACGTGAGGTAAAGGCAGACATAGCATTAAATAGGTGGGTGAAGCCATCAGCGCCAGCGTCTAGCGCCGACATCGTGGTTTCATAGTCGGCATTGGTGTGGCCCAAAGAGACCTTTACACCCATGGCGACTAAACGCTTAATATCCGCTGCGCTAACATTTTCTGGCGCCAAGGTAACCATTTTAATACCAAGGTCATCGCGCTCGTAAATCGCAAACTCTTCATTGCTAATGGGGCGAATAAACTGCTCGCTGTGCGTGCCTTTTTTTGGCAAACTGAGATGCGGTCCTTCAAAATGGACACCTAAAATACCCGGAGTATTTTTTGCCACCGCTTCAGCCACTGCGTCAGCGGCACGACGCATAATCGCGATGTCGTCTGTGATTAAGGTCGGCATATTGGCCGTTGAGCCAAATTGACCATGCGCTCTCGCTATTTGCGCTAAGCAGTCAACACTTTGTTCAGCATTAAAAAACGCGCCGCCACCACCGTTTACTTGTACATCGATAAAGCCGGGGACTACGAGCCCAGAAAGTTCGGTGACAGGGTCGCTGGTGGGTGCATCAATAAATTGCACTTTACCGTTAACACTTTGAAAATAAACATCGTTATGAAAACGCTGCCCGTCAAATAGGCGTTCAGCATGGAAACTTTGACTCATTTAATTGCGACCTTTTGTTCTTCTTCTAACAGCGCATTTTGGGCAAAATAAACAGCGCCCATCTCGGGTGGCTGACGAGGCACTTCAACACGTTTAGCTATATCAGGATCTAACCATTTTTGCATGGGTTCAGACAAGCCGCCAATCATAGATAAACGTGGAGGGTTAATTTCTAATAATCGTTTAGCCAAATTACTGATGTAGCGCGCACCGTCTTTGACTATGGTGAGCGCGACCATATCACCATCATGAGCCGCCTCTATGACCATACGCGCGAGTTTGGCGTAGCTGCTTGAGGGTTGACCCGCCATTTGCTCTGCAACTCCCATTGCTGAGCTGGCATTAAAATGCAATTTAAACATCTCACTCAGGCGAGTTTGCGGACCCAGCCCGTCCAAATCTAATAATACCGCCTTGAGTGCTTCAAGACCCAGCCATGCACCGCTGCCTTTGTCGCCTTGAGCAAATCCATGGCCGCCATAATTAACACTGTGACCTTTAACACAGGCAAAGCCACAAGAGCCAGTACCGGTAATAATCACTGCCCCGTCACCGCCTTCATGTGCGCCGATACAGGCAGTATGCAGGTCGGTGGTCAAATACATTTTTTGAAATGGGTGTTCCCACTCACTGATTTTCTCAAATAGACTGGGCAGGTTAACCCCTGCCAAGCCTAAACCAGCCACTAACTGATGCACGCTCTCTAGGCGTAGGCCTGCGTCACGCATCGCCTGCTGAGTAGACACCATAATCGACTCTAAAGTGCGTTCAAGACCATGTAATGGATTTGCAGGGCCGCCTAAACCGGTACCCAGTACTCCCCGTTGGGCGGAGTAAATGGTCGCCCGGCATTTGGTTCCCCCACCATCTATGCCTATAAATAATTGCTCTTGACTCGCACTCTTCGCCATCATTGTACGACCTCTAACCTTGTTAATGTATTCGCAAATACGCTTTATCGTTTTTGTAGCGCGTATGCTCTTCCTCAACCCATGTTGAAATTATGTTACACAATTAATGACAGCGTTGTCATTAATTTTTTTAAATTTTCCCTAATTAATTCTATTCACTAGGTTACTACTTTGTTTTTATTGGCCTTTTCTTAATTCTAGTAGGATAGCTAAGACATCAGCATATATGAATTCATTAGTTCCATCAATCGAGAATAATAGAATAAATAATTCCTACCATCTGACTAACCGCTCGGCTTGCATGTGTTTCCTTGCATCAACGGGTTTATGTAACTATATTGAGTTACCTAAGTACATGTAACTTTAATTAGTTACTTAACCGAATGTAACCATTGAGAGTTCCTTTATGCCCCAAACACCTTCTTATTACACTGTGTTAAGCGGTGATCTCGTCGACTCTCGTAAGCTAAGCAGTGACGACTATGACAATGCATTATATAGCCTAGAGCAAGGGCTACGCGCTATCTGTGAACGCTTCGATGGCGACTTTAGCATTTATCGCGGTGATGCCTTCCAATGTATTCTTAGCCAAAGCCCCACCCCTTTGCTAGCCAGCATTATGCTGCGGTTGTTTTTACGTGCCCGAGCTCTGGACGCACGCATTAGTGAGGCATGGGGCCCGATAGATAACTACCGCAAAGATATAAAAACCGCTACCGGTCCAGCGCTACTCCTCTCGGGGACGGGCTTAGATAATATAAAAAATATGCGTCTACGTCTTAGTCTACACCAAATAGACATGAGCCCAAGTTTTGTATTGAATATTCGCTTTATAGATAACCTCATCAGTCACACCAGTGCCAAACAAGCACAAGCCTTGTATTTGTACCATTGGTTACGTAATAATGACCATGCAACCATAGCCAAAGAGCTTGAAACTTCAAGAGAAAACGCCACCAAGCTACTTAACGCTGGCAACTACCACCTCGTTGATGAATTTATAGCCGTAGCCGCAAAGGAACATGCTTATGGATGAGCAAATAGCACTTCTACTGGCGCTATTATTAGCGCACTTTATTGCCGATTTTTATTTGCAACCCATGCACTGGGTGCACAATCGCAACACTTACCACTATAAATCAAGCAAATTAGCACTGCATGTGTTAGTTCACGGCGTGTTATCGGCCACCGTGCTTATTGCGTGGGAGCACATTTACGGCTTAGGAGAGTGGCCGGGCGTGTTGCTGGCTACATTGAGTATTATGCTCAGCCATTGGCTCATTGATGTAGGAAAGTCCTATACTCGAGGCGGTATTATACCCTTTGTGGTTGATCAGCTCGCACACATAATGGTGATCATTTCGTTGTGCCTGTGGCTCAGTGATGCAGATACCCTCACACAATGGGCGAGTCAGGGGCTGAGTAGACAATCATTGTGGGTGACGCTGCTCGCCTATGCCTTGGTTTTAAACCCCTGCTCCGTGGCTATTCGTATGTTGTTGGAACGCTGGCAGCTACCTTGTAGCCATGATGAGCAACAGCTGCCACAGGCGGGGCATAGTATTGGCGTACTTGAGCGCGTGCTGATGCTAACCTTTGTACTGATTGATGAACTCGCTGGTGTCGGTTTTGTGCTAGCGGCTAAATCGGTGTTTCGCTTTGGCGATTTGACCAATAGCAAAGAAAAGCACCTGACCGAATACGTGATGCTGGGCACCTTATTAAGTGTCACCTTAACATTGGCCATCGGCCTCGCTACCCGCGCTTTGTTAAACACCCTATAACGAAAAAAGCCCGCTAATGCGGGCTTTTTCTAATTACTTTACACCAAGCTCTCGTAAACGCTCTTGTAAGTAGCTATCTGCTGTATAGCGCTCGGAGAGCACCACATCCGGGCGCGGATGCAAAAACAGTGGCAGTGAAATACGTGATTTCGTTGACGCTTTCCCAGTCGGGTTAATAACGCGGTGAATGGTCGAAGGGAAGTAATCACCTGATGCTTCTTGCAGCATATCACCAATGTTGATGATCAGATTACCGAAGTCACTTGGCACATCTAACCAACCACCCTCTTTAGTTTGCACCTGTAAGCCAGGCTCGTTCGCTGCAGGTAAAACCGTTAATAGGTTAATATCGCCATGCGCCGCCGCGCGAATAGCACCCGGCTCTTCGTCACCGGTCATTGGCGGATAATGAAGTATACGCAGTAAGGTTTGCTCAGAGTCCTTGATCATGTCTTTAAGATCAATGGAAAAACGTTTCTGTACTTCTTCTGGTGCGTGCGCTTGCACCCAGCTCAGTAGCTCGCTAGCAAACTCATTAGCAAGTCGGTAATACTCACGAATTTGCTCTTCTAGTTGTGCCGGGACGCGACCTTTAGGGTAAACGTGGTAATACTCTTTAATGTCTTTAACATTGAAGCCTTTGGCTACTTCACTTACTTCCGGTGGAAAGTATCCGTCTTGTGTAGTCTTATCATATAAAAACTCGTGCTTTTGCTCAGAGTTGAAAAAAGCCTGCCAATTTTCATAAATTGATTCCACTAAAGACTGCGGGATCGGATGGTTCGTCAATACCCCAAAGCCGGTATTGCGAAGAGACTCGACAAATTCAGCTGGAGCGTTGGGCGACTGATAGTCCACTGTAGGTAAGTGCATGGTAAATTTCACCTGTTCGTTGTAGCGCTAAGCACGAAAAACATGCTTAATTTTAGCGCCAGAGCTTAGTCAAAGCCACCACAATTCATAAGGACAATTGTCCGCAGAGCCCTCTCAGCGAAGCGGCTATTGACGCAGATCAAAGTAACAGCGCAGCTGACATTGCATGGCCGGATAGCCAATAAAAAGCCCGGTATCAAACCGGGCTCTAAACTCTTAGTCCTTAACCTGCCAGTTAAGTGTTTCACCGGCGCAGATAGGGATCACTTTGTCATCGGCAAGTGGGTAACTTTCGGGCACTTGCCAGGGTTCACGTACCAACGTAACAGTATCGCTGTTGCGTGCGAGGCCGTAAAAGTCAGGACCAAAATGACTGGCAAAGCCTTCTAGTTTATCCATCGCATCGGCTTGCTCAAACGCTTCTGCATACAGCTCCAATGAAGCATGGGCGGTATAGGCGCCGGCGCAGCCACAGGATGCTTCTTTTTTATCTTTTAAATGCGGGGCCGAATCGGTGCCCATAAAGAATTTCGCGCTGCCACTGGTGGCCGCTTCAATCAAGGCTTGTTGATGGGTATTACGCTTAAGAATCGGTAAACAGTAATAATGCGGGCGAATTCCACCAGCCAACATATGATTGCGGTTATATAGTAGGTGGTGAGCCGTAATAGTTGCTGCCACATTGGTTGATGCTGAGCGCACAAACTCCACGGCATCGCGAGTGGTAATGTGCTCGAGCACTACTTTCAACTCAGGAAAATCAGAGACCACTTTTTTCAGTTTGGTTTCGATAAACACTTTTTCACGGTCAAAAATATCGATGCTAGAGTCGGTCACCTCACCATGGACCAAAAGCAGCATGCCTACTTCTTGCATTGCCTCAAGCACAGGATAAATGTTTTCAACATCCGTCACCCCTGAAGCCGAGTTAGTCGTCGCGCCAGCAGGATACAATTTAGCCGCGACAATTTTACCGCTGGCTTTCGCTTTACGAATTTCTTCAGGCGTGGTGTTATCAGTGAGATAAAGTACCATTAATGGTTCAAATTGCGCGCGAGGACCTGCCGCCATAATCCGTTCACGATAAGCTAATGCCGTCTCGGTACAGGTCGCAGGTGGCACTAGGTTAGGCATAATAATCGCGCGGCCAATATAGCGGCTCGCATCACGCACGGTATCTTTTAGCTGTTCACCATCGCGTAGGTGAATGTGCCAATCGTCAGGACGAGTGAGGGTAATACGTTGCGGGGTACTTGTCATTGCTCTTATCCACTGAAAAATTTGTGTGATCTTAGGGGGGATACAAGGGAAAGTAAAGCAATCTGCGGGGTAATACCTAGGCTGAGCGGGGGGTGCCTGGGCCCACCCCGCTACAGTGAGCTTAATTTAGTTCAGCTCTTGTCGTAACTCCTTTGCGGCCTCTACCATGTTATAAAGCGCGGCTCGGGTTTCTTGCCATTGTCGCGTTTTCAAACCGCAATCAGGGTTAACCCATAATCGCTCAACAGGTATTTTCTGTGCAGCTTTGTGGACTAAGGTCTTTATCGACGCAACATCGGGCACATTAGGAGTGTGAATATCATACACACCCGGCCCTATTTCATTGGGGTAATCAAAGTGTTCAAAGGCGTTCAGTAACTCCATATGAGAACGGGACGTTTCAATGGTGATGACATCGGCATCCATATCAGCAATAGCGCCAATAATATCATTGAATTCACTGTAACACATGTGGGTATGAATCTGAGTTTTATCCTCGGCACCGCTTGCAGCGACGCGAAATGCATAAGTCGCCCAATCCAAGTAATCTTGCCAATGACTTATTTTTAACGGCATGCGCTCACGAAAAGCAGGCTCATCAATTTGAATAATGCCAATGCCCGCATTTTGCAGATCCACAACCTCGTCACGCAGCGCTACCGCGATTTGCTTGGCGATAGTGGGGTTGTCTAAGTCATCACGGACAAAAGACCAAGATAGAATCGTCACCGGCCCAGTTAACATGCCCTTCACCGGTTTTTTTGTAAGTGACTGCGCATAGCGGCTCCAATACACAGTCATTGGTTGCGAACGGGCCACATCACCCCAAATGATCGGTGGCTTCACACAGCGCGAGCCGTAGCTTTGCACCCAGCCAAACTGAGTAAAGGATACGCCCTCGAGCAGTTCACCAAAATAACCATATCGTTACGCTCAGCTTCGCCATGCACCAACACGTCCAAACCAAGCGCTTGTTGCTCTTCAATGACGTAGCGAATTTCAGCTTCCATTTGCGTGTGATACGCCTGGGAGTCTAAAGTACCATTTTTAAAATCCCGCCGCGCTTGGCGAATAGCTTGGGTCTGCGGGAAAGAGCCGATAGTGGTGGTCGGTAATAGTGGCAGTTGCAAGGCTTGCCGCTGGGTTTTCACCCGCTTAGAAAACGCACTTTGTCGCTGTGCGTCTTGCGCACTGAGCGCCGCAACGCTTTGTTGTACCCTCTTGTTATTCACTCGCGTTGAGCTCTGCCGAGCCTTAACCGCAGCACTGTAGCGATCAATGGCAGTGGTGTCGCTGCTATGCAGTGCATGACGTAACAGTTGCAGCTCTTGACACTTTTGTGTTGCAAAAGCCAACCAGCTTTTTAGTTCACTGTCGAGCTGCTGCTCCTGCTCTAAATCTACCGGAGTGTGAAGCAATGAACATGAAGGGGCTATCCACAACATCTCGCCCCGCTGCTCAGCAATAGGATGTAATTGTGCATGCAACGAGGATAAATCCGCACGCCAAACGTTACGTCCATTAACAACCCCTAAGGACAACACTCGCTCATTGCCTACGGCCTTATCTAAAGCCTGTATATCCACCGTGCTCGCCAGCCAATCAAAATGTACTCCGTCGATGGCGTAATCTTGAATATCATCAAGATGATGATTGACATCATCAAAGTAAGTGGCCAATAGCAGCTTCACCCCGTGGCCAGATAAACTCGTAAAACTGTCTTTCAAGGCTTGGCAATAAGCATCATCCAATTCCAGGGCGAGAATAGGCTCATCAATTTGCACCCACTGAACCTGTTGCGCTGCAAGTTTGTTTAATATCTGCTGATACACCTCAAGTAACTGAGGTAATAGCGCAAGTTTGTCAAAAGGTTCATCGGCGCATTTGGCTAAATATAAGTAGGTCACCGGGCCGATAAGCACGGGCTTTGGTGTATGGCCTAGTTGCTGTGCTTCACTGACATGGGTAAATAACTCTGAATCAGTCAGCGAAAAGCGCTGCTCGGCGCTGAGCTCGGGCACAATATAATGATAGTTGGTATCGAACCATTTGGTCATTTCACTGGCGGCACAGGCACACCCTGAGGGCGCTCGCCCACGAGCAATACGAAATAAGGTATCAAAGGGGGTACTATCTGAGCTGTGATGACGCGCTGGCACGGCTCCGACCATCACCGTGGTAGCGAGCACATGGTCATACCATGCAAAATCACCAACGGGGAGCAACTCAACACCGGCCTGTGCTTGCAAAGCCCAATTTTGCTTGCGTATCTCAGCCCCTTTTGCTCGCAATGTGGACTGATCGATGGTGCCCGCCCAGTATGCCTCAAGGGCAAACTTAAGCGCCCGCTGTTTGCCGATTCGAGGGAAACCAAGATTATGTATTAATGCCATAACAAAACTCCGTTTAGCTATATAGATGGCTAAACATTAGATTCCTCTCCCCCACTGTGCAAACGCAGCTTTCTCACCATTAATGTGAATTTTATTCATAGCTAAAAATTATAAGGAAATGCCAAATTAGATGACACCGCTGTCATTTTTATTGCTATAGTGGAATTTATCTATGGTTAGCTTCACGTTTACATTTTATACATCATTTATGGACGTCTAGACTTTGAAATGTCTATTACGATGCAGTAAACTGTATTCACGTTGAGCACCGCTCACAATTTTTATGAGATTTACTAAAGATGATAGATATAAAACACCTCAAGACTATTTCCACCTTGAAAGAGACCGGCTCTTTAGTGAATACCGCACGTGAGCTGTTTTTAACTCAATCTGCACTTTCTCATCAAATCAAAGACTTAGAAAACAAACTCGATTGCCAATTGTTTGAGCGTAAAACCCACCCGGTACGATTTACACCACAAGGCATGCTGCTATTAGAGCTTGCGCATGATGTACTACCAAAAGTTGAAGCGGCGAAATGCCGTTTGAAAGAGAGCTTAAATCAGCCAATCTCGCAATTACGCTTGAGCGTCGAGTGCCACGCCTGTTTTCACTGGTTATTACCGACAATTAAAGAATTTAATAACTTTTGGCCCGACATTCATGTGGACTACGAACGTGGTTTTAGTTACGACGCTATCCCAGAGCTGCTTGAGGGCGATTTAGATCTGGTATTAACCTCGGATATACGTGACCCAGAGCGCCTAGAGTACGTGCATTTATTCGATTTTAAGCTCAAGCTGATCGTTGCCCCCGACCATGAGCTGGCTAATAAAGCCTATGTCACAGCGCTGGATTTAAAAGACGAAACCATTATCTCCTACCCTATTCCTCGCGAGCGCCAAGATATTTTCAAACACTTTATCCAAAATGCGCGTTTCGATGGCACCTTGAAAAGCGTGGATCAAGGCTTGCTTATTTTCCAATTAGTGAGCGCCGGCATGGGTGTTGCTGCGCTACCTGATTGGCTTGTTACCCCCTATGAAGCGCAAGGGTTAATAAAATCTATTCCCCTTGGTGCATTGGGTCTTAATCGCCCCATGTACTTGGCCATGAAAAAAGAAATGAAAGATAACCCTGTCTATCGCCACTTTTTGAATACCTGTAAGCAAAACAACACTCGCAAGTAGCAATTACGGGGGCTGATTGATCAATTGGCCCCATTGCACACAGTCGCACTGCTCTGACCATTTCAACTGCCCCTTCACTTTAGTCCCTTAAAAAGAACAACTTAGAAATTAACAGGGACAAAGGTAAAAATAAAGTTAACAAATCAGCTGTTACTCTTGCCTTTTATACACTATAAATCTTGTGTGTTTTTTATACACACCTATCTCGAGTAGGCAGTGTAACTCGAGCCTCAACCGCGCCGTAAAAAAAGGAGAATTTGTATGGCTATTGGCGACGAACTATCGAGTATTGATTTTAAATCTATGATTGGCGGCCCCCTTGATGCTGTGGTGCGCGCTCAAGCGCAATCGGCTCAGACCTCGGTAGATTTTATAAAATCTGTCGGCTTTGACGCTGACAGCAATGAACCCACCATGATCACCTTCAGTTATATGAAGGCCGTAGAAACCCGAGATGGAGATGGTAATGTGACCGGCACAGAGCCGAAGAAATTCGACCTTACCGTACCCATCTTAACCATGTTACCTATTCCATTTATTCGCGTTGAAGAGACCACTATTGCTTTTAACGCAAAGATAAACTCAGTGCAGGAGTCCAGTACTTCCTCCTCTCATGAGCTCAATAGTAAGCTCTCGGTGAAAGCAGGCTGGGGGCCAGTATCAGCTAAACTCAGCGCCAGCTACTCGTACAAGAAGTCGAGCTCAAGCTCATCGAAAATTGAGCGTACCTACAGCCTGTCTGTTAATGTTCGTGCCGTTCAAGACGAGCTTCCAGCGGGAACGGAGAAACTGTTAGGCATTTTAGAGAACTCCATCACTGAAGTGGAATCGGCGGCATAACGCCACATTAACTAACTTATGGGGCAAAGCCTTAGGCTGCGCCCCCTTATCTAACTCACTAAGAGGGAAATGCCATGAGTGAATTAAGTGAGGTGCTAGGATCGCTGATGATAAGCTTAGTGCACGCACGCCGCCTTGCCGATGAAGAAACAGCCGCCGTCGCCGAATATTATAAAGACCACCCCTTACTTGAGGGCATGAGTCTACCTCGGGTGCGCGTCCCTGAGCTGACCATAGATATGCCACTGACCATTAATCAGCACATACCGGCTAAAAATGCCGAATTAGACAGCCCCGCCAATGTTCACAAAGCCTTGATGAGCCACTTTAACCAAGCACTCGATGACGAAGATATTCTCAGTCGTACGAAAAGCTTTCAACACAATTTCGACAGAGAAGCCCGTGCCGCATTGGATAAAGTAACAGAGCGCCAACGTAACGGAGATGTGCGGATCAGCAAAGAGAGTATGGTCAGAGCCGTTGACGAAGCCTTTCAAAAAGCCCTGAAAAAAAGCGGCTCCGATAAAGAAGTACCATTTGAGCGTCTCAGTGCGGTGAATAAGCAGGTGCGTCACAATGTTTCCGCTATCGCCTTAAAATCGCGTTCCACTCCACCTGCGATAAAAACCAGCGTGGTTAGCTCCGAAGTAAAAGAGACCGCCACGCCTCAAAATAGCATTCGTCTTAATATCACTATTCGTGAAGAAGGCTTAGAGTGGGCCACAGGCCTTGAGAACGGCCAGACCAAGAACAAACTGATGCCGGAGTAACGGCCATGCAATCCGTTCTCAAAGAAACCATTATCACACAATTAATGTTGTTACCCGCACTCAGTGACAAATACCTGGCACAGGAGTCCAGCTATGTTGTTGATGCTGCGCAATGGTTGAAAAACACGGAAGTCAAGCTAGCACCTTTGCGCAGCCCTTTGGTCAGTACACTGAGTTCATTACGCGGGCTGATTGAAGCCTGCGACGATGGCTATCAAGATCCATCCGTACAAAGCCATAGTCGCAGTAAACGTAAAGGCAAACGGGCTTTCGTTGCCGCCACCTTGAGTAAAGCAGAGCAGCAACTCAATGAGGAGCTGCAACGCATTGAGCAACACTTTAGTGAGGCCAACGATAAACTCGCGCAGCTGCTTGCCTTGGGGTTTGCTAAGCAGCCGCTGCCCATTCCCGAGACCTTAACAACTCACTATCTTGATAGTATCTGGCAAACATTAGGAGAGCACACAGATACCCAAACCATGTTTTTATATCTGCAGGCACGCTACAGCGCCACCGACCGCCGCTATCTCTTGCAGCAATTGTTGCACAACATGCTGGCGCAGCAATAACCGTCGCTATACTGGATTATCAATATCGATAAAGGTGACATCCAGATGATGCTCACGCGCTAAAAATTCACCTAGGGCTTTGGCGCCATAGCGCTCAGTGGCATGGTGCCCGGCTGCGAAGAAATCCACTCCTTGCTCTCGGGAGCTGTGAATAGTTTGCTCCGAAGCCTCCCCGGTTAGATACGCATCCAGCCCCAGACTCGCCGCCAAATCTATATAGCCTTGCCCGCCGCCGGTGCATAATCCAATAGTTTCAATTACCTCATCGCGTACCACAGAAGCCAGCGGCGTTCGGGATAAGACCTTGGCAATTTTATCAGCAAAAGCCTGCCCAGACAGCGGCGTGCGCAAACGCCCCCACACCGGCACACTACTTGGGCCACTTTCCATCGGCCCTTGAATTTCAATATCCAACAACTGTGCTAGCTGCGCATTGTTGCCTAGCTGGGGGTGGATATCCAAAGGCAAATGATACGCAAACAGATTGATACCGGCGCTGAGCAGCGCCTCAATACGGCGCTTTTTCATACCGGTAATGGCTTGTGATTCACCCTTCCAAAAATAGCCATGATGAACAATTAATGCATCAGCTTCGAGGGCCACGGCTTTATCAACCAGTGCCTGACTCGCAGTCACCCCCGTGACCACCTTATTGATGTGCGCACGCCCTTCAACCTGCAGCCCATTGGGGCAAAAATCTTTGATTGGCTGTGCCATTAATGTTTGTTCAAGGATCTGTGCGAGCTCTTTACGGTGCATATTACCCCCCTGTTAACCACAAATATTCCCAAATTGTCCCGTGAACACCGGTAAAAATAAAGAAAATTCGGTGTTTAGGCACAAAAAATTGAAAAACTCAGCGCAAATGGGTATAACTATAAACTTGTAATAAAATTAACCTGCGTTAACGACTAGGACCTTTTGATGAGTAAACTAGACAAAACAGAAGTGTTAGCTGCTTTTGAAGCTGCCTATGAAGCAGCCCATGGCAAAAAGCCAGAAATCACCACTAAGCCTGGCTGGTATAGCATTGACGGCGGAAAGAACATGCGCCTTGCCGATGTAGCTGCGCTAACTGAAGAACTCACTTCTGGTAAAACAGAAGAAGTCGCCAAAGCAGAGAGCAAAGCACCGGCCAAAGCGAGCAAGAAAACAACGACTAAGAAAGCCGCTCCTAAGGCAAAACCAGCTGAGAAGAAAGCAGCATTCACTGTGGCTAAACCTAATGAAGAAGGTTACACCGCAGAAGAGCTTTGGATTAAGCAACTGGCAGAGAAAGATCACGACTGTCGCCTACCTCGCGGCGTAGTGTAAGCTTTCAATAATAAAGAAAAGCCGCTCAAGAGCGGCTTTTTTTGTGCTCGTTATTGGCCTAAGCCGTCACCACCATAGCGATAATGACCGGTAATAGGATACTGAAAAAGAATATCTGTCACTTGCGGGCCAGCGCCAATATTATGAATAATTAAAGGCTGTCCCAGCTCATTGCGTTGCTCGCTGACAATACCAATATGCGGCAAGTTTCCTGGTAGCATCCATGAAACAATATCACCGGGTTTATAATTGTTACCGTTATCACTCACTCTCAGACTCTGTCCGTGACGAGTAAAAAAAGCACGTAAATTTGGCACGCGACGATGGTCAATATTGCTGTCCGGGCGAGTTAACCCCCAAATTCTCTGAGATGGATAGGCATCAAAGTTACGCTCCATATCCTCATGCACCAACTGCTGCAGATCGATGCCTAAGGCACGATAACTGCGTATCACTACATCCGTACATACACCAATCCCAGCAGGTACATCCCCCCCTGGGTAATCAATAGCAATATAGCGACCATCATAGGTCACGTCCGCTTGAGTCCGCTCGTTGGCGGCACTAACTAATTGCTCACTGAAGCTTGGCTCTGCCGCAACCGGCATAGCTATGATGAGCGCGGCCCCAAAAAGCCAACCCCCTGTACCTCGTTTCCCTGTCATTCTCTCTCCTAAGTGTATGCCATGTATCGGCACCCACATCTCATTAAAAGGCTAAGTTATTCATAAATCAGTTTAAGTTGAACACAGCCGGAGAAAAACGACAATCTTTACTTCTTAGGGTTGAAAAACTCCCCATCCATTCCAAGCTCTATAGTAAGGGCCAAGTTTTTGGCTCGCAAAAAAGGAGATTGATATGATTGGTCGTTCTTATGTGGTGGTTGCCAACCACAGTGAAGCACAAATTTTTGCCTTACGTAATCATTCCACCGAGTTGGAGCTACAAGCCCATTGGTCAAACCCCTTCGCACGCTCAGACGAGCAAGATATTTATACTGACCGTGCGGGCCGTCAAAGCGCCCCGGCAAAGCAAGTGCAAGGTGTCGATGCCATGAGCCGAAAAGATGCGGTTGATATAGAAGCGCAACGCTTTGCCGCAGATATTGCCAAGTGGCTTGACGACAAACGTAAAAACGACAAAGTATATCGTATCGAACTGATTGCTGAGTCGGGCTTTTTAGGCAAGCTACGCGGTGAGTTCAATAAGCACACCACCGAACTGATAGATAAGACCCTCGCTAAAGATGTGATTGGCGCTAATGAGGGACAAATTCTAGACTACCTTAAGAAAGTTCATTAATGATTCGTTAGGCGGCGTAGCCGCCTTTTTTGAGGAGAGATGATGACATACGCATTTCGAGCTTGGGTAAGTGGCAAAGTTCAGGGCGTGTATTTCCGTGCTAACACTGCCCGCCAAGCACAGGCTCTCAATATTGCTGGTTACGCCAAAAATCTTGATGATGGTCGCGTTGAAGTCCACGCAGAGGGGGATAAGGCAGCATTAACTTCCTTACTTACTTGGTTAGAGCAGGGCCCGCAAACGGCTCACGTTGAGCAGCTCAACCACAAGGAGGTTGATGTACAGGGTTATAGTGAGTTTACCACCGCTTAGGGCTCACTGAGCACTTCTACCTCTACGGCAATCACGCCGGCAGACAAATTGCTGATGTGCTTAAATGCACGACGGCTCAAGTCTATGATGCGCCTTGAAACAAACGGGCCTCTGTCATTTATCCGTACGACAACTGAGCGCCCATTATTGATATTGGTGACTTTTACTTTGCTACCGAAAGGAAGGTTACGGTGGGCTGCACTCAGAGCTGTTTGCTCAAAACGCTCGCCGCTAGCGGTAGTGCGCCCATGGTACTTATCATGATAATAAGACGCGAGGCCCTGCTGCACGGCTCCTTTTTCAGCAGGCAAGTGATTGGCGCAGCCTGTTAAAACAACTAATAACACCACGGCAATGATACTTCTGAACATACTGCTCTCTCCTTGCTACTAAACGCTCAGTGTAATAGTCAAAACGTGAACTAAGCATGTATCGCCAGCAAACTGAGCGCGCTGGTGATACTCCAGGCACTGTTGTATGAAACTCGATACGCAATGACCCCAACTTGCTTAGGCTGTCGCAACGCAACGGTTAAATATAGAGACAAGGCCAGCTTCATAAAACGAGAATAAAATAGCTGACAATTTAAATATCCACCCCCATAAACTCATGATAATATTCATCGCGTTTTATATTTTTATAAGGATATATTTTATGGATATTATCGTGGGACAACTGGTGCAAAAGAAAAAAGCCCAGTTAACTAAGCTGGCTGAACGTGCCATAGGCCGTGAATTTAAAGACCAAGCCGCATTAGCGATACAGATGACACAGTGCAGCGCTGCTGTTTATCGTCGCTTGCAACGCACCTACAAATCCACTATTACACCTAAAGATCAAAAGCGCGTAAAAGCCGGAGGCTTAAGTACGCAATCAGTGACCTTCTCCGCCAGTAATAACAGTCAGAAAGCTTTTAACACCTTATTGCCAGCTATGCGCGGCGGCAGCTCGGCACCTGGCAATGCTCCAAAAACCTCCGACGATGTTGCCGTAGCGAGCCACCAACCGCAAGCCACTAACCTGCTCGCGTTATTACACCCTATTCTCAGTGACGACATTACCAAAGCAGGACACGGTGTTGAAAAAGCGGCGACTATTTTGGGTCTAGTGACCACCACCGCAGGCTTTGTTGTGCCAGGTGGAGGCGTTGCTTCATCCATCGTCACTTGGCTTGGCAGCGGTGCGACCTACTCTGCTTACTCGGTATCACGAATTCGCCCTGATGCCCCAGATCGCGCCTACTATCAACTAACCAACTACATTGCTTGTCTCGCCGCATGGAACAAAAAAGCCTGTGAGCTTATTGATATTGCCGACGCTAAAGGACAATGGACGTTCCGTGATATTGAAAGAGGCTTTGCATCATAACAGCACCAAAAAATCTCAACTTCGACCCATTTATAATAGCTATTACTTGGGTTGTATTGTGGATTAAATAATTAAAGGCCTCAGTGTTGTTAATTTAAAAATAAACTCTCATTTTAAATAAATAACACATGTCCTTTGTTAGCAAAAGGATAACAACCAAGACCTATACTCTAGGCTGATGTTATCCTTTTCTCTTTACTATGATCCCTTACCTTTGTATCGGCTGCCACTGCATTACGGCATTGAAATCGCTGCAATTGTGCACAGCGTCACCGGCATCGGCTATAAAAACTTGCTGCACCGCCGATACGTCATAGCGCAAATACTCAGAGCATTGTGCACTTTGGCCATTGCCCACCACCACTTGTACGCCGGGTTTAAGCTCACAGCGTACTAATTTATCTAGCGGCGACCATTGGTAGCAAATTTCATAGTTGGCGCGATATTCGCTGACCGTGCCACTGGGTTTTGCCCATGCCCACCAGCTCCCAAAGCGGCTATTTGGGTTAGTGCTGTTATAAGCGCGGTACAAAATCACTGCCGTAGGCTGTGTGCTTTCATACACCTGACCTTGACAGAGCTTTCCTTGTTGTGGCTCACCCAGCGCCGATTGCAGCAGTTCGGGGTTGTCGACCGCGCGAAACTGTCCTTGCCACTGCGCTGGCAGTGCAGTGCTACCAATACACGCCTTGGTGAGTGCATTAACATCATCTGAGCGGGGCTGTTGCGCACAGCCACCAATGAGCAGCAAGATAGCTGTGATAGTGAAGCGTTTCATCTTGGCTTGTCCTTCCCTGTGGGTTCTGTTTGCAGTGTAGTTAATACAGAGACAACTCTCCAGTCACTTTGTACCCCACAGCACTGTTTATTTATCTGCAGCGAAGCGACACCCACAAAAAAGCCCGTCGATGACGGGCTCAAGTAGCATTACTGCGACAGGGCTTATTCGAAGTGCAGCGGAGCGCGTGCCGGCTCGCCGACTTCGTTCATGGTTGCAGCATCAAACAAACGTCCATTGATCATGGTGTAACGTACCTTATCGCTTTGACGAATATCACTTAGAATATCGCCATCAATGACGATGAGATCCGCTAACTTGCCTTCCTCTAGCGAGCCCAGGTTATTTTCTAGACCTAAGGTTTTCGCCGGATCTATGGTGGCTGTGCGGATCACCTCTAACGGACTCATACCGCCTTGCGCAAACATCCACATTTCCCAGTGTGCCGCCAAGCCTTCACGTTGACCATGCGCGCCAACATTCACCAGCACCCCTTGGTCTTGCAACTGTGCTGCAACCCGCGCATTGTTAAAGTGATTGTAGTGGTGATCGGGCGCCTTGGTACGGCGCATCGCTCTCGGGAGCAACTGATTCTTGGGCACAAATTTACTTAACCGTGGATGATTCCACACATCGGTTTTATCGTACCAGTAGTTCTCCCCCCAGATACCGCCATAAGCCACGCCCAACGTAGGGGTGTAGGCAACATCACTTTGCGACCATAACTGGCGAATATCATCATAAATATTAGCAACCGGAATGGAGTGCTCAATCGTGGTGTGGCCATCAACCACCATGGTCAGATTATGCTGCAACAGAGAACCCCCTTCAGGGACAACCATCATACCAAGCTCTCGACCGGCGGCAATCACTTGTTGGCGCTGATCGCGACGCGGTTGGTTGTACGACTTCACACTAAACGCACCGACTTTCTGCAGGCGCTGAAGGTGGAATTTCGCATCATCAAGGGAGTCAACATGGGAGGTATACCCCGGCATGTTTGCTCCGTATAGAATGGTCCCTGTGGAGAAAATACGTGGTGCAACGATTTTACCGGCCTTTTGCATCTCACTGGCAGCGAAAATTTCCGTGGTATCGTTGCTGGGGTCGTGAATCGTGGTGACTCCCAGGGATAAACCGGCTAGGTTTTTCCAGTTTTGCTCTGGAATAATTTCGTCACTGCCTTGAGCGCCATGCGCGTGCGCATCGATGATCCCCGGCATAATGGTTTTACCACTGACATCAATCACTTCAGCATTTTGTGGAATCTCTACCTGGTTTTGACTGCCAACCGCTTTGATGTGCTTACCATCGGTCAACACCACGCCATTATCAATGACTTTATCACCCTGCATGGTGATCACTTTTGCTCCCACCAGCGCTATCATGCCCTGTGGCTCTGCCATGGTTTGTTTAAAACCAATATTATCGCCACTGTCTACTTTAAAGTCGGCGTTCTCATCGCTTTGAATATTAAAAATACCCGCCAGTGAGGCATGATAAAGCTCGGGCCCTAAACTCCAGTAAAGCCTATCACTTGCACCACTCCAACTGATATTTTCACCAGCACGCACAGATAACTGCTCTATTGGGAACTGGCTGTCTTTAGGGCCGATATTAATGGTTTTGCCACGTTCCACAAAAGGCGTCACGAACACTTTAAAACGCTCAGCAAACGCCAAGTACTCTCCGTTTGGTGAAATACGAAACTCAGTGGCATGCTCAGATTCATACAGTTTGCGGATTTTTTTACTTTCCAGCTCAACCACACTCAAAGTTGGTTTTGGCCACGGGCTCATCACATAGATACGGTCATTGGCTTTGCCAAACTGTGGCTGATAGCCATGCTCAGTAATAAGCTCTGGCTGCTCATCACCATCACTATCCACTGCGTAAATGCCTGCTTTCAACGACCACTGCGGGGCAAGTAAACTGCTACCCGAAGATTTTCTAAATACCACGGTTCCTCCGTCGGGACTGAACGCTGGCTCGACATATTTACCCGGCTGAGAGGTCAGCGTATCACCGCGACCTGAACGCGCCGAAACCACGCGAACACTGCCTTGTTTTTCGTCATCCCAGGTGACATAGGCAATCTTTTTACCATCGCGAGAGAAGGTCGGGAAGAATTCAAAATGATCGTCTTGGCGTGTTAGGCGCTGCACTTTACCTGATTCAAGGTCGCGCTTGTAAATATGACCCATGGCCTCAAAAATGGCGGTTTCACCGTCGGGTGATACCTGCACATTGCGCAGCATTTTTACGTCAAATTCTGAGGAGTCTAACTGCTGGGTTACACGCACCGCTTTTTGGATAGATTTACTGGTGTTTACTGCAAAAGCGATTTCTGAACTCTCACCGCTTTGCACATCAAGCTTGTGAATTTTACCCCCGGCCCAAAACACCAACGACTCGTTGTCAGGAGTCCAAGCCATGCTAGGATACACCCCGTGAATTGCCCAAGTCTCTTGCATATCACGCTCAAGCTTATCGTACAGCTTGGTTTCTTTGCCCGACTCTAAATCATATAAATACAGGGTGCTTTGGAAATCATCACGCTTGATGTAGGCTAACGTTTTGCCATCGGGAGAAGGCGTGGGTCGGATTGCACCACCGGGGCCGCTTAAAATGGTTTCTATCTCACCTGTTTCGCGGTCATAGCGCTTAATTTTGTAGATGCCCTGTACCGAGTCTTTGGAGTAGTGGAAGGTTTTACCTGGGGTGGCATCCTGTGAGAAGTACACATAGCGGCCATCCGGTGAGAATGCGGGTTCGCCTAAGTCTTTCTGATCATTGGGGCGCTCTGTTAGCTGCACGCCCGAGCCACCGGCTTTGTGATACATCCATACTTCCCCGGCACCCAATGAACGGCTTGCAGTAAAGTGCTTACGGGCAACAATAAAGTCGCCATCGGGGCTCCATGCTGGGCTATTAAGCAAGCGAAATGACTCCTTGGTTACCTGCGTTTGTTCCGAGCCATCGATGTTCATAATCCAGATATTGTCACCGCCGCCTTGATCTGAGGTAAACGCAATATGCTTGCCATCTGGGCTAAAGCGAGGCTGCATTTGCCAGCCAATATCTGAGGTCAACTGTGTCGCCTCTCCACCGCTGATCGGCATTGTGTAAATATCACCAAGCAAATCAAATACTAAGGTCTGGCCGTCGGGGCTGACATCGACATTCATCCAGGTACCTTGAGTGACGTTGATGTTGGCATCAACAAATTCACCCTGAGGCTTATCTACTTGCCATTGTTGTTTTTCTTCTTGCTCGGCGCTGACCGGTAAAGCCAGCGAAACCGCCAGTGCTAAAGCACTGTAGAGTGGAGTCTTCATTTGTGGGTCTCTTATTCTATTTATTTATTATCATTACCTACTAAAACAAAAACCGTATAAAAGTGGAAGTAACATGGGTTTAATAAGCAAAAATGGGGGATGGAATAGCAAGTCTGCGAGTATCGTTGTTATGTGAGCAAGATTGCAAGCTATGGCAATGTCGTTGACCAACTTGAGGCTAAAGTAAAAGATAGCGAGCCAACAGCGCAGACCTTCCGATCTGTCGCTGTTAGCATGATTAGCGTGACTTAGAAGTCAAACTTCACAGCAAGGCTAACCACATCCACACCATCAAACTGTTCGTATGACAGCTCAGCTAGCATAGCGTTGCTGAAGTTATAACCAACTCCGCCACCTAAGCCAAATTCCCATTCGTCTTCAGAGGCAGACTCGCCGTAAGCCGATGCTTTAACCTCTAGGTTAGCGTATGAAGGAGTGCCGTAGATATACAGGCCGCTCTCAAGGTCATATTGACCACGAAGTGATAGAGCCGTAAAGCTCTCTACTTCAATTTTAGCTCCGTATAACTCGTCATCACCAACACCTGTACCCAAACGTAACTCAGGTACAAGGTAAAAGTTGTCACCTGTTTTAAATTTGTAGCCTAAAGAACCAACCAAAGCGTTAAGGCTGATGCTATCACCACCTTCACTATCAGAAAGATTTACATAGCCTACACCCGCTTGCCAATTAGCCTGAGAAGCGAATGACGTACCGGCTAAAACCAGTGCTAGCAGTGTTTTTTTCATCATGTTATTTCCCTTTATTTAATTATTAGCATTGCCGGGAGAGAACAAATCTTCAGCGTATACCCGCATCTTTTAACTGCTGGCATAACAGCTGTCGGGAGAGCGCAGAGTCACTGCCATAGAAAGGCTAATCGCATCCCAACGACAAATTCCATCCCTAGAAGTAACCCTGTAGTGATAGCTAGTTAACTAACACCTTTGTCACTTCGATGCGGATGTTAACAAAAAACAACATTAGCTACCTAGAGTTAAGCTTGATCTTTTTTCTGACCATTTAAGTACTAAGTTGCCTTGGAACGCTTACACTTTTAGTGTCTTTGCCAGTCACTGGGGTCGAATTGGTAATAATCTTTGAGGATATGAAATAGCTCAGCATCAAACTGCCGCATCGCCATGGGTTTTTCGATAAAGGTTTCGGTGGCCACAGCAAAAAACTCAGCCTCATTGGTGGCCCCGTAGCTGTGCATTACATGGGGCATATTGTAAGCAACATGGCTTTTTAACTTGGTAAAAGCGCGCGAGAATACCTCGCCCCAGCGTTGATATGCAGCCTTAGTTGCTAGCTGCGGCGTACCATTGGTGCTGCCTGTTACCTGATCTAACTGGTGTGCAAATTCGTGAAACACCAAGTTATGGCCATCTTCCGGGAGGCGATTGCCCTCGAGCACATCGTGCCAGCTGAGCACCAAGGTACCACCGGGCCATGACTCGCCTTCACGCACCACTTGATGATAGCTCACCAAACCGGCGACATCACGCTGGGTGACATTGGCGTAATAAGCACTGGGATAGAGCAAGATTTCTTTAACATTAGGGTACAAAGGCCAAGGTTTATTGAGCACCAACAGGCAGGCATCGGCGGCCACCACCAGTCTCATCGCCTCATTAACCTCTAAACCATCGCGACCGAGAAAACGCTTTTCGCCCAAAAACCAACAGATATGACGCTCAAGCTTGGCTCTATCGGCATCGGTCATAGCGTTATAAATGGGCATAGCCCGCTGCAAAAAAATCTGCTGCTCCTGGCTGAGTCCGGCATCATGGTATTGTCGCTGCCAGCGCTTGAGGCGGACATGGTCCCATTGCCAATACGCTACCACAAACACAATTAGCAAAATCAACAGTATCAGGTTTAACATCGGGTAATTCCTTGGCGCTATTACATGTTAATATGACCGCTGGCGCTAATTTTCAATTCCTCTACAAGCTTAAACAACATTATTTGTATCCTATGACATTACCAATCGAGGCAATAAAAGATCAGTTTTTATCAACACTTAGGCAGCAAAATGTAATTGTTCATGCGCCAACCGGCAGCGGTAAGTCCACCAACTTACCGCTATGGGCAAGCACACAAGGGCGTGTTTTGGTTGTGCAACCACGGCGTATCGCTGCCACCTCGTTAGCGAACTATTTGGCTGAGCAATGCCAGCAAAAACCAGGACAAAGCATCGGCTACGCGATTCGCTTTGAGGCTAAAATGGCGGCCCAAACCAAGGTTGTGTTTGCCACCCCTGGGGTCGCACTCAGGTGGTTTTTCGAGCAACAGCTCGCTGATTTTGACGTGGTCATGCTGGATGAGTTTCACGAGCGCCGCTGGGATACCGATTTACTCTTGGCGCTGTTGAAACACCATGGCGAGCACCGCCTGATACTCACCTCCGCGACCTTAGATGACCGTGCTTTAAGCGCTTATCTCACCACCAAAGCGCTCACCAGCCATGGCCGTACCTACCCTATCAGCAGCCACACCTTCGCCAGCGACGCCAGAGCAATGCCCAGCTCCCAAGATTTAGCGGCGCGTGTACGCCAAGCCGGTGTCTATGCACTGGAAAACAGTGGCGCTGATATTTTGGTGTTTTTACCCGGTCGCGCTGAGATAGCTGCGTGCGTCAGCGCCTGCCAGGACTTACCCGCTGAATGTATTTCACTACACGGTTCCAGCCCGCTACAAGAGCAACAGCGCGCGCTGCGCCAAGGGCCGCAGCGACGCATTATTTTTGCCACTAACGTGGCCGAAACCTCGCTCACCGTGCCTGGGGTCGAATGCGTTATCGATTCCGGGCTTGAGCGCCGCACGCATCTTCGCAAGGGGAAAACCGTACTCGGCCTTGACGCCATAGCTCAAGACTCCATGCGCCAACGTATGGGCCGCTGTGGACGCATCGCGCCTGGGCTGTATATTCGCTTATTTGGTGAGCATGCGCCCTTGCTCAGCACCACGCCGGTAGAGGTGGAACGTGAAGCATTAGACGAACTCGTGCTAGCCAGTGCTTGCGCCGGTATTGCCGTGGATGATTTACCGCTGCTAACCGCGCCGCCGGACTCGTCTTTGCAACGAGCGATGACAAAATTACAACGCTTAGGGGCCGTAACCGCAGACGGCTTAGCCACGGCGTTGGGTAAAACCATTTACCCACTTCCTGTGGATGCTGATTTAGGTATGCTGATCCACAATATGCCCAGCAATGTATTGCGCCAAGCAATGATTGACTTGGCCGCCGCCATCGCCACCCCAGCAGCGCTATTTTCGCCACCAAGCAGCAGTGAGCGTGAACAACTGCAAGCGCAACTCGGTGAGCTGTATGCCCTGTGCGACCTGGCGCTGCATATCGCCGTGGTCCGTGGCGGCGCTGCACAGCACATACTCACTATCAATAGCGAGGCGCTTAGCGAAGCGCGCACCTATGCCAACTATTTACGCCATGCCTATCAATTACCAGAGCTTGATAAAGCAGCGCGATACCAACATGCCATCCTAGTCGAGATCATCGCCGAGCTAAACCCACACTGTGTCTATGTAAAACGCGATAATCGCCGTGGCAGCTTCGCCAATGGCGAAGATGAAGTGCGTCCCGCAAAAAGCTCTCTGCTTCAACACAACAGCAATGCGGCGCTGGTACTGGCAACATTTTCCTTAGCCGGGCGCGGTAAAAAGCACGCCGACACCTTAGCGACTATGTGTGCGCCAATGCAATTATCCCAGGTGCGCCAAGCTGTACCTTACGACACCACCCTAGGCCAGTGTTATTGGTATGTTGACGAGCAGTGCCCGGAGGGAGAAATTCGTGCTGATATTATCCACAGCTATGCGGGAGTCGAGTTAGGGTCAAGCCATCAGCGCGTCGATGGCCAACATCTAAGCGCCAGCGTGGTTGCGCTTATGCGTGACAACCAGTTATTCGCCGGCAGCTATGAGCGGATATCGCAGGCTATTGCTCAGCATAATTTGTATCAGGCTTACCATCTAAAACCAGCCATTGATATGGATGCCGATACCTTTATCGCTGAGCGTTTACATTCTCTGGGTGTACAAAGCCAAGAAGATCTACAGTTAATAGAGGCCGAGGATCTGCACTATCAGGGCATTGACCCTTGGCATGCGAAAGACTTTAATGAGCGCTTTCCCTTGCAAGTCACACTCCCGAGTATGGTACTCAACATCGAATATCACTTTCGCGCTAAGCGGTTAATCGCCCATTACCACAGCGGCGAGCGCAAAGACCCACCCAAGCGCTGGGAGTTACCGGCGTGGAGTGGCCTTAAAATTCAATATAAAAAAGCCAGTAAGCTTGTGGATATCCGCTAGAGCATTGGCTTTTGGTACACCACGACTTGGTTTCTGCCGCCCTGCTTCGCTTGATATAGGGCGTTATCCGCTTGGGCGAGCATTCGGTCATAGTCCTGTGCGCCTTGACTGTCGGCAACGCCGATACTCACGGTAATATGCACACCATCGGCAAGCGCCGAGTAATCATGGCCGGATATCAATACCCGAATACGCTCGGCGCAGACTTGCGCCTCATGTACACTGAACCCTGGCAGTAGCAATGTGAACTCCTCCCCACCCCAGCGAGCAAACATCGCCTCTTGCGGCGCACAATGATGAATGAGGTTGGCCACTTCGGTGATCACTTTATCCCCGACCATGTGCGAGTATTTATCATTGATGTTTTTGAAGTGATCAATATCAATGATCGCTAAGCTTAGAGGTTGTTGTTGCTGCTTAGCTTGCTCAAAATGCGCTATCAACCATTTGTCAAAGGCACGACGATTCGCCACCCCGGTGAGTTGGTCATGCGTCGCTTGATGTTCAAAGGCTTTAGCTTGCTCGGCTAGGCTGCGAGTTTGCGCCTGCACCCTTAACTTTAACTGAGCTTCGCTGCGCTTAAGGTGTAAAAAGCGCAAACGATATAGGGTAAATAATGCCAGTGCTAACACCACAATCATTACGACTTTAAAGCTGAGTGTTTGCCAAAACTTAGGGGTAATGGTGAAATGAAAGCGTGCCGCAGATGCGGGCCATTCGCTATAAGGATAACGCGCCTGCACGTGAAACTCGTAATTACCGGGCGGTAAATTAGTGTATTCGGTCAGTGTGAGGTTACCGCGATTTATCCAGTTATTATCAAAGCCTTTGAGCTTAGTTTGATACTCAATGCGCTCCGGCATAATAAAGCCTAAACCAGCATAGGTAATAGATAAACGGTCTGTTTCTGAAGGCACCGTTAACGACGTTTTATCAAGGTTAGGTAGAAAGCCTTGCTCATCGTCAAAACCAATACTCTCGATGCTCACCGGCAGTGAGACACTGGCCATACGAACCAACTTCGCTGGGTCGACCACCGCTGCACCACGCGCTGTCGCAATCCAAACGCTGTCATCATGATGGCGCACTGCTGGGTATTGGGAGCCGCCGTTGGCTTGTGAGCTAAGCATGCCATCACCTTCATCAAATAAGGTGAATTCTAATTGTGCATCTTCGCTATCAAGGGAAGCCATCACATGAGCTTGACTTATGCGGATCACTCCTCGGTTACTGGAAAGCCACAAGTGATCATACTTATCATTTACAACGGCAAACAGCTTATCAACCGGTAACCCTTGCTCTCGACCGAGCTTGCGCAGACGATGACTTTGATAATCATAATGGAGCAGCCCGCGATCGGTGGCCATCCACAGCGTATCATCCTGAACTAAAAACCCAAATGCGTAGTCGGCATCGAAATGCTCGCGCAACGGCAAGGTGGTAAACTGCCCTTGGTGATAAAAAGCAACACCGACCCCGGTGCCTATCCACAGTCGCTGTTGTTTATCTTGCGCCAGCGCCATAATAAAGTTACCGGGCAAACCTTGTTTGTCGGTCAAGGTTGTTACTTCTTCGGCGTTTTTCATACGCACAAGGCCACCCGCAGTGCCAATCCATAACGTACCGTCAGCTTGCTCGTGAAGGGCCCTTACTTCGTTGCTCGGCAGACCCGTATCCCGGTTGATCACTGTTGTCAGACGTTGGCCGTCAAAATACATCAACCCGCTGGTATAGGTACCGACATACACACCACCACGTTGGCTACTCGTGAGTGAAAGTACAGAAATGGGCGCATCCAGAGGAGATGAAATTTGCTCCACCTGTCCTTGGGTGTAGCGGTTTAAACCGTTACTGGTACCAATGTAGAGCGCTCCATCAGTGTGCGAGAGCACACTACGCACATAATCTCCTGAGAGCCCACGTGCGGTATTGACGGTGGTAAAGGGTGCTTGGCGCAAGCGAAAAAGTCCCCCATTGGTGCCAATCCAAATACTGTGTTCATTATCTTCAAGCAGCGATAAAATGCGATTGCTTGGTAGGCCAACATTGGCATCCAACTTTTCCAGACCATACTCGCTGAAGCGAAATACCCCTTGATTGATGGTGCCAAGCCAAATGTCACCACGAAAATCAACCAAAATACTCGACACAGAATCGTCTGCCAGAGCGTTATGTAGCAACGTAAATTCGTTATTCACATAACGCCATACACCCTGCTCGGTGCCAACCAATAACGCCCCATCTCGGTCTTCAGCCAACGAATAAATGGCGCCGGTAATAGCGCTATTATCACTGTCAGCACTATGCATGGCTCCATCTTCATAGTAATAAAGGCCGTTATTTGTTGCTGCCCAAATTCGCCCTTCTTGTTGCTCGAAGACTTGATAGGCACTGACATTAGGCAGCAAATTTTGCTCGTCGCTCTGTTGTGTTCTGCGCACCAAGCCGCCATCTTCTAGCGCCAGCCATAAGGCGCCATCACCACTGCGCACGGCAAAATTCACCATCGTTTGTGCCGGTTTAAGTGCTTGCCAACGCTCGCGCTTGACCACGCTGATCCCACCCCGAGAACCAGCTACATAGAGCTGCTGAGTCGCTTTATCGACATTGAGGCTGCGGATCCCTGAATCGGGCAACCCGGTGAGAACGCCGCGAGTAAAAAGCTTAAAAGTACGGCCATTAAAACGGGCGACACCTTCCCATGTACCTACCCAGACATAACCATCGGGAGTTTGAGCTAGGGCATTAACACTGTTGTGAGGCAAACCATCACGGGTATCCCAGGTTTCGGCAAAGTAGTGACTTAGGGGAACATTACTAGGAATGTTTTTGGGGACTTGATTGGCGAAACTGCTTAGGCTTAACAGTGAAATAGCTAAATAAAGGATGATTTTCACAGCAGCGCGCCTACGTTTTTTTTTATTATTAAATTTTATTCTACTTCAAACACATAAAATAACAATTAGCTTGAGCCAAATCGCTTACAACTAATAACAATAGGCACTATAACGCCCTTCAATAAGAACTTAACCTTTTGAATTTAAATATAAACCTTTAGTGAAGATAATGTAAATAGCGCCGTAGACCGGCGCTATCCGTTCGCACTAGCGATACAGGCGCTGCCACGCACAGGTTTTATAACCGTTACGCTCAAAGTAAAAGTTGTAGCAATTATAGTCATAGTTGTAATTACCCACATCAATACGATAACCACTAATATAGCGATTTTGTAGGCTCACATATTGGCCATTATACAGCAGTGAAAAATGCACATGTGGTCCCGTTGACTGACCACCCTGACACAGCGCAGTACTTTGATTGTTAGCATAGCGCCCTATCCAACTCCCTGCGGATATATAATCACCGGAGTAAAATTGCAACGCATCCATGTGGTAGTAGTTGGTCGCGTAGCCACTTGGGTGAGTGATGCGAATATTACATTGCGAATAACGTGTAACAGTGCCCTCATGGGCCGCTTGCACCCAAGGTGTATTGCTGCCCCATCCTCCAGAGCCATTATTAAAGTCTAACGAGGAGTACGGATATCCAGAGCCGGTGTTAGAGTGTGCCCCCCCACTGAACCATGCATAGCCCCTTGGCCACGGAAGATTCATACGAAAAGCTACCTGAGCGTGAGGCTGCGCACTGAGCGCTTGGCGCTGTGGGGCTGATACCTGCTTTTGCGTCAGTTGTATTGATGGTTTCCCGGTCACAACCTCATAGGCACTCATCAACGCGGTGATCTTCTTACCCTTACGCGGGCGGCGCGGACCCACCGGCTTTTGCCGCATAATAAACATATCGACCAGCGCAAAACTGGCGACATCTTGATTAAATTGCTGGCTGCTTTGTGCGAAGCGTTTATAGGCATAAAAGGTATGGCTGAGCCGGTTAGTGACATCGCGAAGCTGCGCTTCAAATCCGACTTCATCACTCAAATCAGCGAAAGGCCTTTGCATTGCCTCGGCAGTGGGGTTCGTGACTAGTTGGCTCTGCTGCTCCATTAATGCTAATAACAGCTCTGGGTTGATACTGGCGTAGCCAGCGAAATGCAGTATCGTTTCTTGCTTTGCTTGTAATTCGCTATTGAGCCCAGCGAAGAAATTAGTCCAATCCCGCGCTGCCAGAGCGTTATTAAAAACAAACTGTTCATCGGCAATAAGCGCTTCGCTGTGTAAATCAATCAGCGCCATATCTTGCTTAGCAACAATGCGCTCGGGTAACTGGGCATGCTCTGCCTGCACCGAAAAGCTCAATAGTGTTGTTGCACCGGCGCAGGCTATGCCGGTGAGTATGATGTTCAATTTCATCTTTGTTCCCTCTACCGTTATCATGTCCCGTATGTGGGAATACTCACTATAGATCTATAAAGGGAACAAATGTAAATTTAATGTTTAAATATTTACATTTAAATCACAAATAATCCGAAGGATTATGCATCATTTCCTGCAATACTTGAATATATTTTGCACTATGCAGACCATCCATCAGTGCATGATGCACATCCAGGGCTAAAGGCATGCAACCTGAAACTTTATCATATTGCCCCAACACCACTTTAGGAATACCGTGAGTAGCACCCAAACAAGTAGCGTGAGAAAAACTACTAAATTGCAACCACGGCAATACCGATACATGCAGCACATCGGCGCGCCCTTCGGTGTGCGCGAAAGCCTCACTAAACAAAGGCTCACACGCAGCACGGGCTTTTTCTTCGCGCATACGCTGGGTATAAGTTGTATAACATGGCGTGTCATCGAGATAACTAAAGCGAAAGCTGTCATCCTCGGCCAGTTGCACCACACTCATCGTCACTTGCTGATAATGCACAGGCTGATCATCGACAATACGTAGCCCCATTGGCCAATATTGCTGCGCGCTTTTGTGCACCAAATAAATGTAAGCGCTAAAAAAAGACAAAGCCTGCGCTTGGCAGTATGCAAATAACAGCCGTGCGTCTAGGCGCACACACACATTGAAGTAAGGTTGGTGGAAATCTTTGAAAAAGGCAAAGTGCTGTGCACGCGGCCATTGCTGGAGGTCCACTTGCGTGGCGGGATAAGGCATTATCTACTCGACAACAAAAAAGGCATGCCCAAGAGCATGCCTTAATCTGGTATTAGGAGCAATAAAATGCGCCTAAACGCTGAGTACTAAAGACCCTGAGCGATGATCTCTTCTGCCAGTTTATCAGCGATAACATGCGTTGATACCTGCTCTTTTTCCGAGCGTTGGAAAATCTCCAACAAAGTATCAAAGATGCCTTCAACGTGCTTAGTCGCATCGTCAGCATTATAGCCTTGTGGCTTGGTTTCGTAATAGACATTGATGATGCCGCCGGCGTTAATAACGTAGTCTGGCGCATACAGCATGCCTTTTTCACGAATGATCTCACCATGACGAGGCTCCGCTAACTGGTTGTTAGCACAACCGGCAATGATCGTAGCCTTAATACGCGGAATGGTGTTGTCATTAATAGTCGCTCCTAGCGCACAAGGTGCGTATACATCCACATCCAGGTCATAAATGTCGTCAATGCCCACAGCTGTGGCATTGAAGTCATTGACTACACGCGCTACCGACTGCTCGTTAATATCGGTCACAAATAGCTCTGCGCCAGCGTTATGCAAATGTTTACATAGGTCGTAGGCCACAGCGCCTAGGCCCTGTACCGCCACTTTCACACCTTCAAGGTTTTGATGACCGTGCTTGTGTTGAAAAGCCGCTTTAATACCTAGGAAAGTACCTAAAGCAGTAAACGGCGATGGATTACCACTTTTACCTTCCAAGCCCATTACATAGTTTGTTTCTTGGTGCATCATCATGACATCACCGGTGGTGATGTTGACATCTTCAGCAGAATAGTAGCTTCCGCCTAAACGCTCTAGTTGCTTACCAAAAGCACGAAATAGTGCTTCTGATTTAATGCTTTTTGCATCGCCGATGATCACAGATTTACCGCCACCGAAAGGCAAACGCGCCACAGCGTTCTTGTAAGTCATGCCTTTGGAAAGACGTAGTACGTCGGTAACGGCTTCTTCATCACTGGCATAGTTCCACAACCGGCAACCGCCCACAGCCGGGCCTAGGTTAGTGTTGTGTACGGCAATAATTGCCTTTAGGCCTGATTCTTTATCACTACAAAAAACCACTTGCTCGTGGTTATCGAAATCAACTTGATTAAAAACAGCCACTGTTATTCTCCGAACTTGTTACCCTACTTGGGTGCGCTGAAATTGCCGCAGACTCTATCACTAAGTGCTGTGCCTTACCACTATATAAGATGATAAAACCACGCATTTCCTTTGTGGTTGAATTTCTATTCACACATAGAACAGTAAGTGAATATTTAATTCAAAATATGGTTAAATTAACGAACTTTAAACTACAACCAATCACCCTATGTACCACCTTTATCCACGCCCATCTGACGTTTACGTTAACGGCAACACCTATGTAAATATTTTAATACGCTGGGCGGGAATGTCGAGTTTCAAGGAGGACGGGCGCTGCCAGTCTAATCGCTGGCGACGCCCTTAACTGGTCAGAGCAGAACTTATTATTGTTCGCTCTGTGGCTGGGTGTACTTTGCCATCCACGCAAATACTTGCTGATACCAGTGAATTAAATTATCAGGGTTATGGATCCAATGATTTTCCTCAGGGTAGACCACCAGCCGCGAGTCGATGCCCTTGCGTTGCAAGGTGGTAAACGCCCCTAAACTTTGCGCATATGGTACGCGGTAGTCTTTAAGGCCTTGAGTCACTAACATCGGTGTTTGCCAATTGGCGACGAAGTTAGCCGGGTTATACTTACTGTAATCCCCGTCTTTCGCCCAAAACGGGCCGCCCATCTCATGCTCAGCGAACCACAATTCTTCGGTGCTTTGATGGAAGCTTGGCATATCAAACAAGCCCGCATGATTAACCAGACAGTTAAAGCCTTTAGGCCAATTTCCGGCAATCCAGTTCATCATGTAACCGCCGTAGGAGGCACCGAGGGCACAGCCGTTGTTAATGTCTAACCAGACATAATTATCGCCCACGTAATCGAGACCTTTTTGTAGGTCTAGCAGCGGTTTACCTCCCCAATCGCGGGAAATAGAATTGGTAAACGCTTGGCCATAGCCCACCGAGCCGTGAAAATCTATCATCACTACGCCATAGCCTTGCGCCGCCCAAAGCTGAGCATTCCAACGACTGTGGAACATATTGCCGAACGACCCTTGCGGCCCCCCATGGACTAAAAATGCCAGTGGATAGCGCTTGTTGGCATCGAACTGGGCCGGCTTAACAAGATAACCGTATACTTGTTCATCGTTGGCACCGCTGAAGCTAAATTGCTCTACGTCACCTAAAGTCACATCAGCCATTTTTTCTTTATTGACATCACTTAACTGCATTAAGCCGCTGCCATCGCGATTAATACGATAGAGCTCTTTCGGTGAATTCAGAGCATGGCGAGAAAACACGATTTGCTCGCCTACGACCTGCACGTCACCGACATAGCCATCGCTGAACACGCTACGGATATCGCCAAACCCGGTGCTGATTTCAAATAAGCTGGTCTGGCCTAAATCTTTGGCGGTGGCATAAATAGCACGGCCATTCGCACCGAATTGGAAGCTGCTCACACTGCGATCCCACTGCGGTGCCAGTGCTTTGTTCTCACCAGTGCGCAAATCTAGCAACTGCAAAGTGAACTTGTCTGATTCAAAGCCAGGTTTTATCGTCGCTTTATAGGCAAGGTAGCGGCCGTCAGCGGAGAACTGCGGCGCTGCATCCCAGGCTTTGTTTGCTTCGGTGAGGTTGCGAATAGAGCCGCCTTCGATAGCCACTTCAAATAAATCGAAGTTTGTGCTCCAAGCGTTATCCGGGGCTTTAACCTTAGCGCTGAACACCACCTTGGTGCCATCGGGGCTAATTGCCACTTCTTCCATGCCGGAAAAAGGCTTAGCAGGAACATCGGTTTGCCACTGTGGGGTGATGTCTTTAGCGTCGGTGATCACTTTGTCAGCAAGTTTAGCACTAAATAGATGACGTACTTTATCGTCATTCCAGTGATCCCAATGCCGCACCATTAAACTGTCATAGACTTGGCCGTTATGGGCCGGTGGATTGGCATCGCGCTCGATAGTGCACGCTAAGGTATCACAATCGGGATACACATCTAAGCTCAGTACCACGGATTGGTTGTCAGAACTTAAGGTGTAACCCTCGATATCCACAGGTAAGTCGGTGACGGGGCGCGCCTCTCCGCCGCTAAGGGGTAGTCGCCACAGCTGATTGGAGCCCGATCGGGATGATAAAAAGTAGATAGCTTGGCCATCGCTAGAAAAGCGTACCGCTGTTTCACTGCTGCTGTCATAGGTTAACCGTGTCGCTTTCGCTAAATTGGCCGAGCCAGTATAACTGCTGCTCATTGCTGATAAGGGCTGCAGATATAAATCGCTGCCCTCGGGCGTTTTTACACCGTAAACGAGCTGCCTTCCATCACTGGATACCGCTACACTGTGCACTTTATTGAGCTGAGTTAGTTTTTCAACGCTGAGTACTTCAGCCTGGGCGCTCAGCGCTGAGCCGCCAAGCAACATAACACTGAGGATAGAATTTATTGTTGTCATTGTTTCACTCCATAAAAAAGAGCGCCAGGGCGCCCTTCTTAACCGAACCGATGCATTACTTCAACGCACCATCCAATTCTTCAATTTTTGCTTTCCAAATTGCTGGACCTTGGGTGTGAGCATTTGCTCCTTCGCTGTCCACGGCCACAGTGACCGGCATATCTTCCACTTCAAATTCGTAGATAGCTTCCATACCTAAGTCCTCAAATGCCACCACGCGGGCCTTTTTAATCGCTTTGGCGACCAGGTAAGCGGCGCCGCCAACAGCCATTAAGTATACCGCCTTGTTGTCTTTTATTGAGGCAACTGTAGCTGGACCGCGTTCAGCCTTACCAATCATGCCAATAAGGCCGGTTTTCTCTAGCATCACGTCGGTGAATTTATCCATACGGGTCGAGGTAGTGGGTCCTGCGGGGCCGACGACTTCATCGCCCACCGCATCCACAGGGCCCACGTAGTAAATAAATTTATTGGTAAAATCAACACCCTCAGGCAAGCCTTCACCGCTTTCAATCATTCCTTGCAAACGCTTGTGGGCCGCATCACGACCGGTCAGAATTTTACCGCTAAGCAGCACGGTTTCACCCATCTTCCAGTCTTGGATATCACCCTTGTTAAGGGTATCAAGATTAACGCGACGAGTGTCTTCGCCTACTTCCCAGGTCACTTCTGGCCAATCTTCTAATTTCGGCGGCTGCAAATCGGCGGGACCCGAGCCATCAAGAGTGAAGTGCACATGACGAGTTGCCGCGCAGTTGGGGATCATCACCACAGGCTTTGACGCCGCATGAGTGGGCGCGGTCTTGACCTTTACGTCTACGACGGTGGTTAAACCACCGAGCCCCTGGGCACCAATACCGAGCTTGTTAGCTCGCTCAAAAATCTCCAAGCGCATTTTCTCTTCTGTCGTTTCAGCCCCTCGTTCGATCAGCTCATGAATATCCACAGGGTCCATCAACGACTCTTTGGCCAATACCGCTGCTTTTTCCGCAGTGCCGCCAATACCGATACCTAACATACCCGGTGGACACCAACCAGCGCCCATTGTTGGTAAGGTTTTTTCTACCCACTCGGCAACATCATCGGAAGGGTTCAACATCACCATCTTGGTTTTGTTCTCAGAGCCGCCGCCTTTAGCCGCAATCATCACTTCCACTTCATTGCCTGGCACCATATCAATGTGCACCACGGACGGGGTGTTATCTTTGGTATTTTTTCGACTGCCAGCAGGGTCGGCAACAATCGATGCACGTAACGGGTTATCTGGATTGGTGTAGGCACGACGAGTTCCCTCATCCACCATTTGCTGCACCGTCATGTCGGTTTGATCCCACCGCACATCCATACCAACTTTAACAAAACAAGTAACAATGCCGGTATCTTGGCACAGTGGGCGTTTGCCCTCGGCAGACATACGAGAATTAATAAGGATCTGCGCAATGGCGTCTTTGGCCGCCTTGCTTTGCTCTTTGTTATAGGCTTTTTCTAAAGCTTGAACAAAGTCTAGCGGGTGATAAAAAGAAATATACTGCAGCGCATCGGCAATGCTGTCGATAAAATCTTGCTGGCGAATAGTGCTCATGATTAATCCTTCCTACTGGGTCACACCTTCAGTTAATACATAAGTCGGTGCGACGACTCGGTGACGTGTGCACGGTTAGACCGCGTCTTCTGATAAAGTGTAACTTATGATAACCTCCCTGCCCGTTTCGGGCTAGTTCTTCGAGTTGAAGATAATGACAAATTCGCAATTACATTGCCGTAAATTGGCGCTCTCATCCTCGCCATGTGAGGTGTTTGCCCAATTACACCATCTCAAAGGGGCGGTTTTTCTTGACTCTGCTAGTGCAGCGCACGTCAATAGCCGCTTCGATATCTTAGTGATTGAGCCTGAAGCGACGCTCAGCGTCGAGCACAACAAGGTATACCTAGACGGCGTTGAGCTGCATCAAGAGGTGTTCGCCTATATGCAGCAACGCCTAGCTAGCCTGTGCACGCAATCCCCGGCGCATGACCTGCCTTTTAGTGGCGGCTGGCTTGGCTACTTTGGCTATGATTTAGGACGCACCCTAGAGCGCCTACCCAGCTTAGCGGCGGACGATATTGCCTTGGCGCAGATGCAACTGGGTCTTTATCTTGATGCCTTAATTTACGATAAAGCGGCCAGCCAATGGTATTATATTGCCCAGCCAACGGTGGATGTCGAAGCCCGTTTACAGCGTTACCTGCAGCCACCCGCCGCCGCAAACGCAGGTAAGTTTGCCTTAACCAGTGACTGGGCCTCCAATATGAGCCAAGCGCAATATGCCGATAAATTTACAAAGATACAGGACTATTTGCGCAGCGGCGACTGCTATCAGATCAACCTGGCACAGCGCTTCAGTGCCACATATCAGGGCTGCGAATGGCAAGCCTATCGCCGTTTACGCAGCCACAACAGCGCCCCCTTTTCTGCTTTTATGCGTTTGCCGCAAGGCTGCATTTTATCCATTTCGCCAGAGCGCTTTATCGAAGTGCACCACAATCAGGTCGAAAGCAAACCGATTAAAGGCACACTGCCGCGCAGCAGTGACCCTAAAAAAGATGAAGCCTTGGCAGCACAATTGGCAAGCTCCCCCAAAGACCGCGCCGAGAACGTCATGATTGTCGATTTACTGCGTAATGACCTCGGCAAGGTTGCGAAACCGGGCTCGGTGCATGTGCCCTCACTTTTTGCCATAGAAAGCTTCCCCGCTGTCCATCATTTAGTCAGTACCGTGCAGTCGCAATTGGCTGAAGGTAAAACGGCGCTCGACCAACTGAAGGCCGCATTCCCGGGCGGATCTATCACCGGTGCCCCGAAAATCCGGGCGATGGAAATCATTGAAGAGCTCGAACCACATCGGCGCAGCGCCTATTGTGGTTCAATTGGCTACATTAGCGCCTGCGGAGATATGGACACCAGTATCACCATTCGTACCTTAGTGGCCAAAGACAATACCCTACATTGCTGGGCCGGTGGTGGCATTGTTGCCGACTCAGATGTTGCCTCTGAGTACCAAGAGACTTACGATAAGGTAAATAAAATCTTACCGGTATTGACGTGATAAAACCACCCCATGCGGCGCTCTCATGCGCTCAGGTTATTGCGCGGTTTAATCTCAGTGCCGCGCCCTCCAGCTTTGTTCCAACCCACCCAAAGCGCCGTAGCGCTGTGGTTATGCTGCTCTCAGAGTCTGAGCACGGAGCACAAGTGTTGCTGTGTAAACGCGGCGCCCATCTGCGCCACCACCCCAGCCAACTGTGCTTTCCAGGGGGAAAGCAAGAGCGCGAGGATAAGACGCTTGCTCACACCGCCCTTAGAGAGCTACACGAGGAGCTGAATATAGACAACAAAGATGTCACCATCATCGGCCGTCTCGATGAGGTGAGCACCCTCAATGATATGAGTATTACGCCGTATCTAGCACAGCTACGCGCCGGTGCCCGTTGGCAAATTGATCAAAATGAGGTCGAAGCCGCATTTTTTGTGCCTCTGGCTGAACTGTTAGCAACCCAAAACTGGCAGTCTCTGCAGGTCGAGCGGCAACAAAAAAATCTCCACTTTCGCGTTTTTAAAACCCCTTATGGTCTGCTGTGGGGAGCGACCGAGCGAATTATTGAGCGCTTTACGAAGCGCCTTGGTCCGATCAGCTAAAATTAGTGTACAGAGGATTACATCCCTGGTGTTTAACGTTATGATAGGCGCCCGTTCAAAGGCAATGTGAGTATAGATTTTATGATCAGTGCATTCGATATGTTTAGCATTGGCATTGGGCCGTCGTCGTCCCATACCGTAGGCCCAATGCGCGCATCTCGGTTGTTTGTGCAAACCCTGCAAGAGCAAGGCACACTTGAGGATGTTACCGAGGTAAAAGTAGAGCTGTTTGGTTCCTTGGGTCAAACCGGTGTTGGCCATGGCTCAGGTAAAGCTGTTATTTTAGGGCTGGCCGGGTACGACCCAGAGACGGTCGATGCCGACGCCGTGCCCGATATTTTGGCCAAAATCGAGCAAGAGCAGGTTATTTATCTCAATAAAACCCACCAGGCTAAGTTTCCAAAGCAAGGGGCGATTGTATTTCATCGCCGCAAGACTTTGCCCAAGCACTCTAATGCCATGGAGATTATTGCCTTTAAGGGTGATGAGCGCATTGCCTCGCAAGTGTATTACTCTATTGGTGGCGGCTTTATCGTCAGCGACGAGGACTTTGATAAGGAAAAGCAGGCTGCGCTGGATATCCGTGAGCAAAATCCTGCCCCCTACCCGTTCGATAACGCACAGCAACTGCTAGAGCTTTGTAAGGAATCCGGCCTGAGCGTCTCAAGCCTAATGATGGCCAATGAGAAGACCTTGCGCGACGAAGCTGATATCAAAGATGAGTTATTTCATATTTGGCAGGTGATGAAAGCCTGTACTGAACGCGGTATGCGCACCGAAGGCATTCTTCCCGGTGGCCTAAAAGTTCGCCGTCGCGCACCCAGCTTATATTTAAAGTTAAATGTTGAGAACAATAACGACCCACTTAGAGCAATGGATTGGGTTGACCTATTCGCTCTTGCCGTAAACGAAGAAAACGCCGCTGGGGGTCGAGTAGTCACTGCCCCCACCAACGGCGCCGCAGGTATCCTGCCGGCAGTACTCATGTATTACCACACCTTTATCAAAGAGGTGGATCGCGATATCGCCACGCGCTACCTGCTGACCGCAGCAGCAATTGGTATCTTGTACAAAAAGAATGCTTCTATCTCCGGGGCCGAAGTGGGTTGTCAGGGCGAAGTGGGCGTTGCCTGTTCAATGGCTGCGGGCGCCTTAACGGAAATCATGGGCGGTAACGTAGTGCATGTAGAAAATGCCGCTGAGATCGGCATGGAGCATAACCTCGGTCTCACCTGCGATCCTGTGGGCGGCCTTGTGCAAGTGCCTTGCATAGAGCGCAACGCCATGGGTGCGATTAAAGCCATTAATGCCTCACGCCTAGCCATGCGCGGCAGCGGTGAGCAAAAGGTCTCCTTGGATAAAGTGATTAAAACCATGTGGGACACCGGCAATGATATGAAAACCAAATACAAAGAAACCGCTCGAGGCGGTCTGGCGGTAAACATCATTGAGTGTTAATCGCACAAAAGAAAGGCGCCAACAGGCGCCTTTTTTCATATCATATCACTGATCACTTAGCGCACTGGCAACTCAATGCTTTCGAACATCGCATCGACGTCATCTTGATTACGTAATAAGCAGGCTTTTTCAACCCGATCTTTGGTCAAGTGCGGCGCGAAACGCTCAATGAAGTCATACATGTAGCCACGCAAAAACGTTCCTTTACGGAAGCCGATTTTGGTCGTGCTAGCCTCAAATAAGTGGCTGGCATCAATGCACACTAAATCTTTATCGGTGATTTCATCAACAGCCATCGAGGCGACCACCCCGACGCCCAAACCTAAACGTACATAGGTTTTTATAACGTCCGCATCGGTGGCGGTGAAGACTATATGGGGCTCTAACCCCTGAGCATTGAACGCTTTGTCTAGTTCTGAGCGACCCGTAAAGCCAAACACATAAGTGATCAGCGGAAACTCAGCAACATCAGCAATACTAAGGTTATCGGCTTTTTGCGCCAGCGGGTGAGTTTTCGCCACCACAATACTGCGATTCCAGTGATAGCAAGGCAACATCACTAAGTCGGAATACAAGTGTAAGGCTTCTGTTGCAATAGCAAAATCAGCATCTCCACGTGCCGCTGCATCAGAGATTTGCTGCGGCGTACCTTGATGCATATGCAATGAAACCGCCGGGTACTTTTTCATAAAGCCTTGAATGACTTCCGGCAAAGCATAACGCGCTTGAGTGTGGGTGGTGGCAATATTAAGTTTACCTTGGTCTGGCAAGGTATGCTCATTGGCTACAGCCTTAATTCCCTCGACTTTGGAGAGAATCTCACGAGCAATATTGATAATGTCTTTACCGGCACTGGTTACGTGCGTCAGGTGCTTGCCACTGCGTCCAAAAATTTGCACCCCTAATTCGTCTTCCAACATACGTACTTGTTTGGAGATACCGGGCTGCGAAGTATAAAGACTCTCCGCTGTGGCGGATACATTGAGGTTATGATTAAGCACCTCAACAATATACTTTAGCTGCTGTAGTTTCATGGTCGTTGTTACTTTCTATTATTATTTTACTTGCGATTGCACCAGGCGTTATACGCAGTGGCCTAGACCCTAATCTTCCTGGTGAATGGGAAGGCAAATCAACACCTTGAGCCCATCTTCTTATACATTTTAGCTATTGCAATTAGCTAGGCTAGCACATTTAATTATGTCTCGGTACTGTTGATTTATGTTCAAGGCTGCGATGTTCTCCTATACTCTTATTTTATTTAATGTTATTTCATGAATTTAACGTGTATTACTACCCCAACCTAGGTTCTTTCGGTTAAGATGGGTGGTAATTGGGCAACTCAATGAGTAAGAGAATCGGGGTATGATAGTCTCTATCATTATTATGTTAATTGTCGCGCTTATCGTTATTGCGGTTTGGGTAAGTGCAGTGCAACAGCATAAAGAAAAGCAAGAAGCTCAGCGCCGCCAAGAGCTCGCAAAGCAGAAAAAAATAATAGAAGAGACGGAAGAAGTGCTGGTCAACAGTGTCAATATCCCGTTATCTAATAATGTGATGATGATTCTTTATCGTCGAATTCACGATGCGCTCGCCGCCATGGTTGAGTTATCTCCCTCCTCGAAAGAGCTTAAATCTCGGCTTAATGATGCAAAAACTCGCTTAACCAGTGGCGTTGATGAGAGCGCTAATATGGGCGAAAACTTTGCTCTTCCCGATCATGACAAACAGCTTATTTCATTGATACAGGGAATAAAGAAGCTGCGCACCATCATGCGCTCTGAACACAGCAAGGGCAAAATCGATACCCCTGTGTTTATGCAAGAGGACAAAACCTTTGAGCGCCTGCAATTAAAGATAAATATTGAAAGCCAAATTAAGCGCGGCGTGGCTGCAAGAAACGCCAATATGGTTGGCTCGGCACGGCAGTATTTCGAAAAAGCGTATGCCACAATTACCGCCTTGAATTACAGCGACGATTATGTCACGAATAAGAAAAATCAGCTTGAGGATTATCTCAACGAGATCAGCTCTGAGTTGAAAGCCTCTAACGCCTCCGCCCGTAAAAAACGCGAAGAGGAAGAAAAAGACGATTTGGATGTGTTATTCGCGCCAAAGAAAAAGTGGTAACAGCGTAAATCAAGCTATAACAGATAGGCCGATATCAAACATCGCCTATCTGCTGCCTGTACCGGGCCATGCAGGGTAAATACCTTACGTAAAATCTGCCCACTACCTTCAATCATTGAGCCATACATACCATCCAGCTGTGTGTGCGAACACCCAAAACCAAACTCTCCATAATGCTGCGCCGGTACGCAGGGCTAGCCATGGTACGGCTGCGAAGTGCGACGTCAAGGAGCGACAATTGACAATAGAGGCTGGTTTTTTGAAGCTCGTTGGCTCATACAAAAAATAAAGGCACAGCGTCATAGCTGTGCCTTTTTAGCTGTTATATATGACCTTGCTTACTAAGATAAAAACATGAACTTAAGCAAAAATAGTACTGTTAGAATCCACACACTCAAGCTAATCTCCGCCCCCTTATTACACACTAATTTCACCGCCGTATAGGCGATAAAGCCAAGGGCAATGCCGTGGGCAATGGAAAAAGTTAACGGCGTCATCAACAGCACCACGGCAACTGGAATCGCATCTGTCATATCATCCCAATCAATCAGCTTAAGGTTTTGCAGCATGAGCACCGAGACATACAAAATCGCACCCGCTGTTGCATAAGCTGGAACCATGGCTGCCAAAGGAGCAAAAAACATCATCAGTAGGAAGCAACAGCCCACCACCACAGCTGTTAAGCCTGTACGCCCACCCACTGACACACCAGATACTGACTCGATGTAGGAAGTGGTCGTAGAGGTGCCAAGCATAGAGCCTGCAATTGTCGCTGTACTATCGGCACTCAGTGCTCGACCCAAACGTGGCATACGCCCTTGCTCATCGGCCAATCCCGCTTTTTGCGTTACCGCCACTAAGGTGCCTGAGGTGTCGAACAAATCCACAAACAAGAATGCGAAAATGACACTGAGCATGGATAACTCTAACGCTGAGGCAAAATCTAATTGCATAAAGGTAGGAGCGATGGACGGTGGCGCTGAGATCACCCCTTGATATTCAACCAGCCCCATAGATAACGCAATGCCTGTTACCAACATGATACTGATCAATACGCCGCTTTTGATATCACGATACAACAACGCCGCTATTACGAAAAAGCTCAGGATAGCGAGCAAAGGCCCACTGCTGGTAATATCACCCATCTGAACGAGCGTGGCTGGACTGGCAACAACAATACCCGCGTTTTTCAGTGCGATGAGCGCCAGAAAAGCGCCAATCCCTGTGGCGATAGCGCGCTTAAGTACCAGTGGAATGGCATTGATTATCCACTCTCTGACTTTAAATAGGCTCAACGCTAAAAAGATACACCCCGACATAAACACCGCCGCTAAAGCCGCCTGCCAGGTGTAACCCATACCTAATACTACGCCGTAGGTAAAAAATGCATTTAAGCCCATGCCTGGCGCTAATGCCAACGGATAATTCGCCCAAAAACCCATAATGAAGCAACCGATAGCAGCAGCAATACAGGTTGCTACAAATGCTGCCCCTTGGTCCATTCCCGCCTCTGCTAGCATTGCCGGGTTGACAAACACGATGTACACCATGGTGATAAAGGTCGTGAGTCCTGCGATAACCTCGCGCTTAACAGAGCTTCCATGCGATTTTATTTTGAACAGTCTTTCGAACATAGGAGTAAACAATGATACGTAAAATAGAAGCGGCGGATACTAGCATAAATGCGGACAAATGACCGCATGTTTACACAGCAATATTGGCACCGAAACACGGCTTTAGCTTCTTCGGTATCGCTAAGCGTTTAAAGCAACGAACAAGACGTTTAAAAAAGAAACAAAAAAAACTTGCACTGAACAACTGTATAAACTACTGTATACGCATACTGTATAAAACACTGTATATGGTTCACAAAATCCACAGCGAGGCAATTATGTTACATACAGCAAGTGTTCGTCATGTTAAAAGCTATCAGCAAGATAACCCTAATGTGATCAATATCGTAAAAACTGAGGATGAGATTTCTGCAACATTTGAGATGCTTAAAATCGTTCATCGTTACAATCAAAATAATGGCTGGACGCTATTAGTCGCCCCTGACAATGTGCCTAGCCGCCACCTATTGGACGCTTGCTCTATCGACACGAATAAATTGCTGGTAATTCGGGCTAAACATGTTGTTGATATGGAATACATGCTTAATTGTGCGCTGCAAAATGGCCGTTTTGCGGCGGTGATCACCTGGACGGATATTTTAAAACAGCAGCAACTCGAAGCCTTACAACTTAATACCCACCAAGCTAAAGCACAGCTTTACTGTTTCACTACCGAGCATAACGCCAGCGAACAAACAACTGTGCCCTCGCAGTTACAAGTCTGCTAATATAGTGGCGTGATTCCTTGTAGTTAGAAAATGCGATGTGCCATTGTGGATTGCCGCAGCCTTTTGCTGATTGCTGCGGCCGGTTTGTAAGTAGAGCTATTGATGCCCCCGACGCCCAGAGCCTGATGCGCTCTCGTTATAGTGCATTTTGTGAACAAGCTATTGATTACTTATGTTTTACCTGCTCAGAGAAAGCCCTAGAACAAAACCCCAGAGAGGAAGTGGCTGAATTTGCCCAAGCTGCGCGTTTTGTGCGCTTACACATAATGGATTATGAGCCTGGCGATGCTTTGGCCTATGTTGAATTTAAGGCTTTTTACATCATTGCTGACACCCTTCACTGTATTCATGAACGCTCACAGTTCATTCAACGCCACCACCAGTGGAAATACGACAGCGGGCGGTTGTTTGAAGCCGCTGATGTAAAGCTTAAACGCAACGATCCCTGCCCATGCTTAAGTGGCAATAAATTCAAAAAATGCTGTATGCCTTGATGTGATGCCGCCGCCCGGTGGCAGCTTTAGGTATTCGCTTAATTAGGGTCTGTTGACCTTTCAAGTTCGTTTTTGCAGCAGTTTGATTGGGTTTTATACAAGGCAGAGGCTGCGTTGCATAGTTATTCTATGTGAGCCAGCCGATAACACAGTAGAAAAGCCAATCAAGTGCTGCCGAACGGTTCTTTTGAGCGCACTTTTCTCATTGTTGCTCAATATTCGCTTAGATTACTAGGCCACACATCGAGCGCCGCGATAAAAGCACGCTCAAAGAGAACAAAAATAGAACAGCAAAGATCAACAGACCCTAGTACAAGAGCCCCTTGGCTCGCACCTGCTATTGCACCCTGATTAGCGCGCTCTGACTGGCCAAACGCCATTATGCGCAGGCCACTACGCGTGTGCTAAAGAGGAAGACTTATTCATATCCACAAGTTGATCGTAAAAAGCTGCACTATCCATTTGCGGCTCGTTCAGTGGCTCATATTGGCGATGATGTTTTGCCTGTACGCTCGGATCGCAATTGTCAATTATAGGTAGTGGAACATAGGTTTTGTCGTCTCGCACTGCCAAAGGCTCGGGGGTTAGACACTCTTTTAAGCGCAGAGTTGTCATTGAGCTTTGCGCCAATAATGCCCTGTCATGCTGAGTTCTATCTATGTGGTAATCCGGTAATGCCGTTGGTTTTGCAGGCGCAGCGCCTAATTGCAATCGCAACTGCTGCTCATCCACTTGGTGAGATTCTAGTTCCGATTTGGGAAGGTGAAACTGGGCAAAATCGAGTGCATCTGCTGATAATGATGCTAACAGCCAAGCAAAGTCTCCACGACGGGCCTCATGGACACTGCGACATAATTGCGAGTCCATTTGTAGTTCGTTACGAATGACGGGCTTAACTTGCATAAACTTTATTCAACCTGAATTACTTCTAAGCAGTTATCGGCCTTTTTTCAGCTTTCTTTAGTTTTTTTCTTTACTTGGACTCTGAGTTTGCTATTATCGCCGCCGTTGTTTAGGAGGGGTTCCCGAGCGGCCAAAGGGATCAGACTGTAAATCTGACGGCATTGCCTTCGCTGGTTCGAATCCAGCTCC